>NZ_JAAAYH010000161.1:0-18182 GCF_018035285.1 Streptomyces sp. MK37H
CGGGGGCACCGAGGCCGTGGCGGACGGCGGCGTCGGCGGGGCGAGGGCGGACGGAGTGGGCGACGCCTCGGACAGGACGGGCGACGCCTCGGACGGCGTGGTGCCGAGCGAGGGCGGCAGCACCCGGCCGGGGCCGCCGAGCACCGAGGGCTGCCCCGTGGCGGGGGCGGGCACCCCGCTGACCGAGCCGTCCGGGTTGAGGAAGGCGGGGGTGCCACCGGGCACCATCCCCAGCTCCCGGGCGCGCCGCTCCAGCTCGCCGGGTGCGGAGAGCTTGTCCACGTCCTGCTGGAGGGCCTGGCGCTCGTCGGTGAGCTCCTTGGTCTGCTTCTCCAGTCTGGTGAGCTCGAACGACCCTTGGTTGAGGGAGGAGTTCAGCAGCAGCAGCGCGATCAGGCCGGAGCCGAGCAGGACCACGACGAGCAGCACGAAGGGCGTGCGCCTGGCCGTGGTGGCGCCCGGCGCCGGCCGTCCTTTCGGGCCCGTCCCCCGCGCGCTCATGGAGCGACCTCTTCCCGGATGCGCTCCGCCCCCCGGAACCGCGCCGGGGCGGCCCGCCGGTTCTCGGCGATCTCCTCCTCGGTGGGCAGCTCCGCGCCGCGGGTGAGCAGCTTCAGCCGGGGCTGGTACTGCTCGGGGATGACCGGCAGCCCCGGGGGCGCCGTATGGCTGGCACCGGCCGCGAGCACCTGCTTGACCAGGCGGTCCTCCAGCGAGTGATACGACAGCACGGCGATCCGGCCGCCGACCGCGAGCGCCCTTACGGCCGCCGGGATGGCCCGCTCCAGGACCGCGAGCTCACCGTTGACCTCGATCCGCAGCGCCTGGAAGGTGCGCTTGGCCGGATTGCCGCCGGTGCGTTTGGCGGCCTGCGGCAGCGCCTCGCGGATCAGCTCGACGAGCCGGGCGCTGTTGGTGAACGGCTCCTTGGCGCGCTCGCGCACCACCGCGTCCACGATCTTCTTGGCGAACTTCTCCTCGCCGTACGTCCGCAGGATGCGCACCAGATCGCCCGGCGGATAGGTATTGAGCACTTCCGCCGCGCTGACTCCGGTGGTCTGGTCCATCCGCATGTCCAGCGGGGCGTCCTGGGCGTAGGCGAAGCCGCGCCCGGCCTCGTCCAGCTGCATGGACGACACGCCGAGGTCGAAGAGGATCCCCTGGACGCGCGGGACACCGAACCGGTCGAGGACCTCGGGCAGCTCGTCGTAGACCGCGTGGACCAGCGTCGCCCGATCGCCGTAAGGGGCGAGCCGCTCCCCGGCGAGTCGCAGTGCAGACGGGTCGCGGTCGAGGGCGATCAGCCGGGCCTCGGGGAAGTCGCGCAGCAGCGCCTCACTGTGGCCGCCGAGGCCCAGGGTGCAGTCGACCACGACCGCGCCGGGTTGGGCGAGAGCGGGGGCCAGCATGTCCAGACAGCGCTGGAGCATGACGGGAACGTGGAGAGCGTTGCTGCTCATTGCGCTGCTCGTGCGCCCTTCTGAGGATCGGGCGAGGATGATACGCACCGCTGGGTCCCCGCCCGCTCTGAAGGGGAAGTGGCCTACTGGCGCCGGGGAAGTGACGTCAGGCGACCGGAGCGGGAGGAGGCCGAGGGGTGCGTACGCACCGCGCTCACGCGAAATTCCGGGATCCGAGGGGAGCGTCACGCCTCCCACTTCGCGCCACTTTAGTCCACTCGTCCCTTCGGTCAACCAACCGGCCTGCGCGTCCCGCCCCAGGGGTGGTGTCCCCTCTCCCGGACACCGGACCGCGGGGCGCGAGGGGTTGTGCATTGCCTCACATCACCCCTTCGGCCCACCCCGTTGCCCCCGTTTGCCCTACCTAAAGAGAAGACAAAATCCCCTGGTGAAAGGTAGCGTCGTCATCATGTCGATATCAGCGCCGCAGCCGAACCCGTCCACCGACCGCGACGCCCGTACGGGAGACACGGTCACCGACAGCCTCGTGGAGGCCAACCGCAGTTACGCCGAGAAGTTCACCGATCCGGGGATGGACGCGCGTCCGGTTCGGCGCGTCGCCATCGTCGCGTGCATGGACGCCCGCCTGGACCTGCACGAGGCCCTGGGTCTGGAGCTGGGCGACTGCCACACCATCCGCAACGCGGGCGGTGTGGTCACCGATGACATCATCCGGTCCCTGACCATCAGCCAGCGGGCCCTCGGGACCCGCAGCGTCGTGCTCATCCACCACACCGGCTGCGGCCTGCTGAACCTCACCGAGGACTTCCGGCACGAGCTGGAGGAGGAGGTGGGACAGCGCCCGTCGTGGGCGGTCGAGGCGTTCAAGGACCTCGACGCCGACGTCCGCCAGTCGATCGAGCGGGTGCGCACCTCGCCGTTCCTGGTGCACACCGACGACGTCCGCGGCTTTGTCTTCGATGTGACGACGGGTCTGCTGCGGGAGGTCACGCCGCGGACGTGAGAGATGCTGAAGATACGGAAGGGATTCAGCACTCGAACTCGTACAAGCGTGACAAATAACCCCGGGTTATCCACAGCCGAGTGACGCGAGGCCGCGGAGACCGCAAGAATGCATAGGTGACATCGTCCCCCGCAACCACGCGGGGGTCCGATGTCAGCGTTTGCGGTGGGCCGGTCCGTTCCGAGGGCAACGGCCCTGAGAACGGGCCGAGGAGGGCCGGGTGACGACCTATGACGAGCGAGCGAGCCTCAGCGATCTGACCACCACAGCGGATCGGATCCGCAGGTCGGTGGAGGGTGTGATCGAGGGCAAGCCCGAGGTCGTACGGCTTTCGCTGACCGTGCTGCTCGCCGAGGGGCATCTGCTGATCGAGGACGTCCCGGGCGTGGGCAAGACGATGCTGGCCAAGGCGCTCGCCCGGTCCATCGACTGCTCCGTGCGGCGGATCCAGTTCACCCCGGACCTGCTGCCGTCCGACATCACCGGCGTGAGCATCTTCGACCAGCAGCGCAAGGAGTTCGAGTTCAAGCCGGGCGCCATCTTCGCCCAGATCGTGATCGGCGACGAGATCAACCGCGCCTCGCCCAAGACCCAGTCCGCGCTGCTGGAGTCGATGGAGGAGCGCCAGGTCACCATCGACGGGGAGAGCTACGAGCTGCCCAACCCGTTCATGGTGGTGGCCACGCAGAACCCGGTCGAGATGGAGGGCACCTACCCGCTGCCCGAGGCGCAGCGCGACCGCTTCATGGCCCGTGTCTCCATCGGCTACCCCAGCCCGCAGGCCGAGCTCCAGATGCTGGACGTCCACGGCGGGGTCTCCCCGCTGGACGACCTGCAGCCCGTGGCGCACGCCCATGAGATCGTCAAGCTGATCGAGGCGGTGCGCTCGGTGCACGTCGCCGAGGCCGTCCGGCGTTACGCGGTGGACCTGGTGGCCGCCACCCGCAACCACCCCGATCTGCGGCTGGGCGCCTCGCCGCGCGCCACGCTGCATCTGCTGCGGGCCGCCAAGGCGTCGGCCGCGCTGGCCGGGCGGGACTTCGCGCTGCCGGACGATGTGCAGGCCCTCGCCGTCGCGGTGCTGGCCCACCGGCTGCTGCCCACCGCGCAGGCCCAGCTGAACCGCCGCACCTCCGAGCAGGTCGTCGCGGACATCGTGCAGCGCACCCCGGTGCCCACCTCCGCCCAGCGTGGCGCGGGCGGGATGCCGCCGATGCCGCCCGTGCCCCCGGCCGACTTCGGGCGGCAGCAGCCGGGCGCGCGGAGGCTGTGATGGCCGCAGGGGGGACGGACATGGGCCCCGAGGGGCCCGGCGCCGGCGAGCAGTCGGGCGGGCTGCGGGCCGCCCTCGCCGGTCTGACCACCCGCGGCCGTTCCTTCCTGGCCGCCGGGGTGGCCGCCGCGGTGTGCAGCTATGTCCTGGGCCAGGCGGATCTGCTGCGGGTCGGGCTGCTGCTGGCCGCGCTGCCGCTGGTCTGCGTGGCCGTGGTCTACCGCACCCGGTACCGGGTGGCGGGCAGCAGACGGCTCGCGCCCGCGCGGGTGCCGGCGGGCTCCGAGGCCCGGGTGCATCTGCGGATGGACAATGTCTCGCGGCTGCCCACCGGGCTGCTGATGCTCCAGGACCGGGTGCCCTATGTGCTGGGGCCGCGCCCGAGGTTCGTACTGGACCGGGTGGAGCCGGGCGGCCGCCGCGAGGTGTCCTACCGGGTCCGCTCCGATCTGCGCGGCCGCTATCCGCTGGGCCCGCTCCAGCTGCGGCTGAGCGATCCGTTCGGGATGTGCGAGCTCACCCGCGCCTTCAGCGCCTACGACACGCTCACGGTGGTGCCCCGGGTCGAGCCGCTCCCCCCGGTGCGCCTGACCGGCGAGGCCGCGGGGTACGGGGACGGGCGGCACCGCTCGCTGGCGCTGGCCGGTGAGGACGATGTCATCCCGCGCGGCTATCGCATAGGCGACGATCTGCGCCGGGTGCACTGGCGCTCCACCGCGCGCTACGGGGAGCTCATGGTCCGCCGGGAGGAGCAGCCGCAGCGGGCCCACTGCACGGTGCTGCTGGACACCCGGCGCACCGCCCACTACGGCTCGGGGCCGGACTCGGCCTTCGAATGGGCGGTCTCCGGGGCGGCCTCGGCCGCGGTCCACCTGCTGGAGCGGGGCTATGCGGTCCGGCTGCTGACCGACACCGGAAGCTCGGTGCCGGGCCCGGATGGCGGAGGCGGCTTCACCGGCTCCACCCATGACTCGGCGGAGACGGCCGGGCTGATGCTGGACACCCTCGCCGTGGTGGACCACTCCGACGGCGGAGGGCTCTCCCCCGCCTATGAGGTGCTGCGCGGCGGCGGTGAGGGGCTGCTGGTGGCCTTCCTGGGCGATCTGGACGAGGAGCAGGCGGCGATGGCCGCCCGGCTGCGCCACCGCACCACGGCCGCGGTGGCCTTTGTGCTGGACGGCGCCGCCTGGTCGCGCGGGGCGGAGTTCGGGAGCACAAAGGAGCTGGAGGACCGGCTGCGGCGGCTGCGCGAGGCCGGGTGGACGGCGCTGCCGGTCGGCCCCGGCGCCTCGCTGACGCAGCTGTGGCGGCAGGCCGACGCCCAGGGCGCCACCCGGGCGGACGCCGGAAGCCGCGCGGTCGGCGGCATGACAGGGAGCTGGACATGAGTGGAAGCGTTCGGCTCGCGATATGTGCGGCGCTGGCCACGGTGGCGGCGGCCTGTGCGCTGCTGCCGCTGGTGGATCCGGCGAGCTGGCTGTTGCAGGCCGTCCTGTTGCTGACGGTGCAGAGCGCCACGGGCGTGGCGGCCCGCCGGGTGCCGCTGGCCCGCCCGCTCACGGTGGCCGCGCAGACCGCGGTGACGCTCCTGCTGCTCACCCTGGTCTTCGCGCACGACCAGGCGCTGGGCGGGCTGCTGCCGAGCCCGCAGGCGCTCCACGAGTTCGCGCTGCTGCTGCGCGACGGCGCCGACGACGTGGGGCAGTACGCGATCCCCGCGCCGCTCACCGATGGCATCCGGCTGATGCTGGTGGGCGGGGTGCTGGTGATCGGCCTGGTGGTCGACGCGCTCGCGGTGACGTACCGCAGCGCGGCCCCCGCCGGGCTTCCGCTGCTCGCGCTCTACTCGGTGGCGGCCGGTCTGTCCGACGACGGGAGCGACTGGCTGTGGTTCCTGCTGGCGGCGGCCGGCTATCTGCTGCTGCTCCTGGCCGAGGGCCGGGACCGGCTGTCCCAGTGGGGCCGGGTGTTCAGCGGCGGCGCCCCACACCCGTCGGGCATGCCGCCCTCGGGCCTGGCCGGGGCCGGAGGCAGCCCGGCGCTCGCCCCGGTCCGCACCGGCCGCAGGATCGGCGTGCTGGCGCTCGGCATCGCGCTCGCGGTGCCCGCGGTGCTGCCGTCCCTGGACGGCGGGCTGCTGGACCGGCAGAGCGGCAGCGGCGGGGCGGGCAGCGGCGGCGGCACGATCTCGGCGGTCAATCCCCTGGTGTCGCTCCAGGACAGCCTGAACCAGCCGGAGAACAAAGAGGTGCTGCGCTATCGCACCTCCTCGCAGACCACCCAGGATCTCTATCTGCGGATCGTGGCGCTGGACCGGTTCGACGGCACCTCGTGGAAGTCGTCCGAGCGGCATGTCACCGATGTGCCCAGTCAGCTTCCCTCGCCCGCCGGGCTCGGCCCCTCGGTCCGGGTCTCCTCGATCGACACCTCGATCTCGGCCGCCGACTGGTACGCGCAGAACTGGCTGCCCCTCCCCTACCCCGCGTCCAGGGTCGAGATCGACGGGCGCTGGCGCTATGAGCCGGAGGGTCGCACGCTGGTCGGCGACCGCGGCCAGACCACCCGGGGCGCGCGCTACCGGGTCACCAGCCTGCTGGTGGAGCCGACGGCCGACCAGCTGGCGGCCGCCCCGGCACCCCCCTCCCGGCTGCGGAACGAGTACACCGAGGTGCCGGACTCGCTGCCGTCCGTGGTGGCCCGTACGGCGCGGGAGGTGACCGCCGGTGCGGCGAACGCGTACGAGAAGGCGGTCAAGCTCCAGGACTGGTTCGCGGTGAACGGAGGATTCCGTTACGACACCCAAGTGCAGTCCGGCAGCGGCTCGGCCGCCATCGTCCGGTTCCTGAAGCAGAAGGAGGGCTTCTGCGTCCACTTCTCCTTCTCGATGGCGGCGATGGCCCGGACGCTGGGCATTCCGGCGCGGGTCGCGGTCGGGTTCACCCCCGGCACCGCCCAGGCGGACGGCTCGGTGTCGGTTGGCCTGAAGGACGCGCACGCCTGGCCCGAGCTGTACTTCGAGGGCGTGGGCTGGACCCGTTTCGAGCCCACCCCGAGCCGGGGCTCCCAGCCCGACTACACGATGGAGCAGACGCCCTCGGGCACCCCGACCGACGACCCGACGACCGAGCCCACCGAGACCTCCGAGCCGACGGCCGCGCCGACCGCGTCCGACAGCTGCTCCCCGGACATGAAGAAGCTGGGCACCTGTGGCGGCGCCGCGGCCCAGCAGCCGGACAACGGCGCCTCGGGCGGGGGCTGGTCGGCCACCAAGGTGACCAGCTGGAGTTCGCTGGCGGTGCTGCTGGCCGTGGTACCCCTGCTGCCCATGCTGTGGCGGCGGCGGATACGGACCCGCAGACTGAACGGCTCGGGCGGGCGCACCGAGCAGGACGCCACCGACCGGGTGCTCGCCGCATGGCGTGAACTCACCGACTCGGCCTGGGACTTCGGCGTGCTGCCGGACGACTCGCTGACCTCGCGCAGAGCGGTGGCCCGCATGGTGCGGATCGCCGGGCTCGACGACGAACCGGCCCGGGCGGCGCAGCGGGTGGCCGAGGCGGTCGAGCAGGTGCTGTACGCACCGCAGCCGCGCCCGGTCACGGGCGTCGCGGACGATGTCCGGCTGGTGCTGGCCGGATTCCGGGCCAAGGCGGGGCGGCGGGAGCGGCTGCGGGCGCTGCTGGCCCCGCGGTCCGCGGCCCAGCTGGCGTGGGCGGCCGGACAGCGCTGGTCGGCGCTGGTCGATCGGTGGGGAGCACCCCGCTGGGCCCGCTGGGCCGCCCAGCTCCGGACCCCACGCGGCCAGCAGGAGAACTGATCCCCGGGCGCCCCTGAGCGCCCGCGGCTGAGCCCCCGCGCATGGCGCGGGGGCTCAGCCGTGGGCGGAAGGGGCTACGGCAGGCTCGGCCGCAGGCGGAAAGGGCTACGGACACGGCCGAAGGGCTGCACCGCGGCCGAAGGGCTACGGCACCGCCGAAGGGCTACAGCGCGGGAAAACGCACCGCGGAAGCACACCGCGGAAGCGCACCGCACGGTTGAGGGGCGGTCGCCAGTCGGCGACCGCCCCTCAACCGCTCATCCGTGAATTCTCAGTGGCCCTGCTCATCACGGCGCCGCTGCCACCGCTCCTCGATGCGTGTCATCATCGAGCGGCGCTGACGCCCCTGACGACGGGGAGCCGCCCTGCCGCCACGCTGTGCCTCGCCGGGTTTGGGAGCCTTGCGCCAACCGGTCACCGCGAGCACCGCGCATCCCAGCATGATCAGGAAGCCCACCACGCTGATCCAGATCTGGGGAACGATCACCCCGACCATGAGGAGTGCGATGCCCACCAGAAAACCCGCGACCGCCTGGTAGACCCGTCGCCGGGTGTACGTTCGCAGGCCGCTTCCCTCAAGCGCTGTCGCGAACTTGGGATCTTCGGCGTACAGCGCTCGCTCCATTTGCTCGAGCATGCGCTGCTCGTGCTCCGAGAGCGGCACGGAGTCCTCCTACTCGTCGGTCGCGGGGGGCGACCGGGGTGCGACCCTTTCAGGATAGGCAGGGAATCGCCCCCGTGAAACCCGCCCCTCAACGCCAATTCGCCCACCCCTTCGGGCGTGGCGAAAGTTGACGCTGAGACGTCCATTCCCCTCCCGCCGATTGGCCATGCCGGACGGTGTACCCCGATCATACGGCGCCGGGCGTTCGATCGGGCCTCCTGTGGCCGACTCCACCTGCGCCGCCCGTCGTCGGGTGGGGCGGGAGGAGCGCTCTAGTCCCGCTCGGCGAGAACGTGCAGCTGAGTGGCGACGGAGCGGAAGGCAGGGAGTTCGGCGGCGGCCTCCTCCAGCTGCAACAGGGCGTCCAGCGCCCCGGGCTCGGTGTCCACGAGCACCCCGGGGACAAGATCGGCGAAAACCCGCACCCCGTGCACCGCGGCGATCTCCAGACCGGCCGCGCGCACCAGCTCGGACAGCTGGTCCTCGGTGAAGCGGCGCGGCATCGGGTCCCCGGAGCCCCAGCGGCCCTCGGGGTCGGTAAGCGCTTGCCGGGCCTCGGTGAAGTGACCGGCCAGGGCGCGGGCCAGCACGGCGCCACCCAGGCCGGCGGCGAGCACGCTGAGGGTCCCGGCGGGGCGGAGGGCCGCCACCGCGTTCCGCAGGCCCTCGGCGGGGTCGTCCACGTACTCCAGCACGCCATGGCAGAGCACCACGTCGTAACCGCCCCGCTCGACCACGTCGAACAGCCCGTGGGCATCTCCCTGGACCCCGCGCACCCGGTCGGCGACCCCGGCCTCGGCGGCCCGCCGCTCCAGCGCGAACAGCGCGTTCGGACTCGGGTCGACCACGGTGACGCGGTGGCCGAGGCGGGCCACGGGGACGGCGAAATTGCCGCTGCCGCCGCCGGTGTCCAGGACGTCCAGCGCACCGTGCACGGCCTCGCCCCCGGCGGGCTCCCGGCCCGTGGCCTTGGCCCGCCGTTCCAGGGCGTCTTTCAGGACCTCCCAGACCACGGCGGTACGGAGGGACGCACGGGGGCGCTGCGGGTCTGACACGGCGGGTGGCTCCTCGGCGCGGTGCCGCCACCGCCCGGAGGCGGTGACGACGGCTTACTGAACGTCGGCGCTCCCAGCCTATTGCCTCCGTGGGGCGGGCCGCGCCGAGGCGGCCGGCCCACCGGCGCCACACGGACACCGGGCCGCCCCCCTACGTATACCCGACCGCTCCACACGGACACCGGGCCGCTCCCCTGCGGATACCCGACCGCTCCCCTGCGGATACCGGACGGCCCCCGCACGAATACAGGGGCCGCCCCCGCGCCGAATACCGGGCCGCCCCTCAGGCCCCCGACGGGCCCGGCTCGTCGTCCGGCCTCTGGTGGGGCAGGGCGGGCTGCAGCATCAGCATGCGCTCCACCAGGCGCAGGAACATCGCGGTGGCGCGCAGCAGATCGTCCGCGTCCCGCGGGCTCGCGGCGCCCTGTATCCCCGCCTCGGCGCGGGCCCGGCGCTCGGCGCCGGAGGCGAACAGGGCGCTCCACTCGGCCAGTTCGGGAGCGACCTCGGGCAGCACCTCCCAGGCGCTGCGGATCCGGGCGCGGCGGCGCGCGGTGGGCTCGGGGCGGCCGCGCACGGCGAGCACGGCGGCGGCCGTGCGCAGTGCGGCCAGATGCGCGGTCGCAAAGCGCTCGTTGGGGGTCTCGAGCTCGGCGGCCTCCTCCAGGCCCTCATGGGCCTGGGTGAGCAGGGCCGCGGCGGCTGGCGGGGCGGACGCGCGGCGCAGCACGGGGTGGACATCGCTCGCGGGACCGGTCAACGAGGGGGCAGGGGCGGCGGCACGGTGCCGGCGCGCTGCGGCGGTACTGGCCATGACGAACCTCCTGTCGTCGCGTGGCGGTCGCTCGTGTGGTACAGCGACCGCCGTATGGGGCCATCGTGGGGCACACCACTGACAATCGGCCCTGACCAGCGCGAACGCCCCCGGTGCCACGCCTGGCTCCGCCATGCCCCATACTGGTTTTTGCACTGACCAGTCAGTTCAAAAATCAAGGAAGTGATCTGTGTGGGGGGCACCCCAGAAGCGGGGACCGGAGCGGCGGTGACGGCCGAGGGGCTCGGCGTCAGGGGGTCGCACGGCTGGGCGTTCCGCGGTGCCGACATCGCCGCCGACCCGGGTGCGCTGATCGCCATCGAGGGCCCGTCCGGCTCGGGCCGCACCTCCCTGCTGCTCACGCTCACCGGCCGGATGCGCCCCACCGAGGGACACTGCGGTGTCGGTGGCTTCCGAGTGCCCCAACAGATGGCGCATACGCCGGATCAGCGCGCTCGCGCATGTGCCGGGCGTCACCGAGCTCGACCCGGTGCTCACGGTCGCCGAGCATCTGCACGAGCGGGCCCTGCTGCGGCGTCGGTTCGCCGACTCCCCGCGCGGGCTGCTGCGCCCTCGCCGGGATCGGGCCGCCGCGTCCCGGGCCGCGATCGACGCCGCCCTCACGGCCGCCGGACTGGACCTGGACACACTGCCCAAGGGGCCGCGTACGGCCGTACGGGACCTGGAGCGGCTGGAGGCGCTGCGGCTGTCGATCGCGCTCGCGCTCATCGCCCGGCCGCGGCTGCTGGCCGTCGACGACGCAGACCTGAAGCTCTCGGACACCGACCGCGAGCTGGCCTGGGCGCTGCTGCGGGAGATCGCGGAGGACGGCATCACGGTCCTCACGGTGTGCAGCCAGGCCCCGCCCGGCGCGGTCGTGGTCCGCACCGCGCGCACCAGCGCCGCCGAGAGCGACGAGAAGGCCCGCGGGACCCGGAAGGCCGACGCGCCCGCCGCCGGCCGACACGAACACGACGAGAACGAGGAGGGGTCGGCGGATGCGCTCGCCGAAACTCGCCGCGCTTGAGCTGAAGCGGTTCGGGAGGGGCAAGCTGCCGCGCGCGGCGCTCGCCGCCCTGCTCCTGCTGCCGCTGCTCTACGGCGCGCTGTACCTGTGGTCCTTCTGGGATCCGTACGGCAAGCTGAACAAGATCCCGGTCGCCCTCGTCAACTCGGACACCGGCGCCACCGTGAAGGGCAAGCACCTCACCGCGGGCGACGACATCACCGACAAGCTGCTCGACAGCGGGACCTTCGACTGGCACCCCACGAGCGCCGCCGAGGCCCGTAAGGGCGTCGCGAACGGCACGTACTACCTCTCGCTGACCGTCCCCTCGGACTTCAGCCGACAGATCGCCTCCAGCTCGGGGAAGTCCCCGGAGACCGGCGCCCTCAAGGTGCGCACCAACGACGCCAACAACTACATCGTCGGCCAGATCTCCCGCTCGGTCTTCTCCGAGGTGCGCGCCGCGGCCTCCACCAAGGCGTCCCGCGGCTTCTACGACAACATCTTCATCTCCTTCGCCGACATCCACGGCGAGACGGAGAAGGCCGCCAGGAGCGCCGACAAGCTCGGTAAGGGCATCGGCAAGGCCAAGAAGGGCGCGGACGACCTCGCCAAGGGCCTGGCCAAGGCCAAGGAGGGCAGCCGCGATCTGAAGTCCGGGCTCGGCACGCTCTACAAGGGCTCCGGGACGCTCGAGACCGGCGCGGGCGGGGTCGCCGACGGCACCCAGTCCCTGTCGGACAAGGTCAACGACGTGGCGGCCAAAGTCCGCCCGTTCCTCAAGGAGCACGGCAAGGAGATCGGGGACATCTCCCAACTGGTCGCCGACGCCTCCCGGAAGGCGTCCGACAACCTCGACACCCTGCCCGAGAAGACCTCTACGGCGGCCACCAAGGCCCGTAAGGCATCCGACGGCCTCGCCGCCGACTACCGGACCCGCTGCGAGGGTGCGGTGCCCACCGACCCGGACTGCCCCGCGCTGAAGAAGTCGGTGGCGGCGGCCGACACCGCCGCAGATGTGGCCGAGGACGTCAACAAACTGGTCCAGGACCACACCGGCCAACTCGACACCCTCGGCGGCCATCTGGACGATCTGCACGACCAGGCGCTCTGGCTCGCGCAAAACGCCCCGCACCTGGACACCGACCTCGACTCCGCCGTACGGAAGATCAACACCCTCAACTCCGGCGCGCAGAAGGTCGCCAAGGGCGCCGGAACCCTGCACACCGGGCTGAGCACCGCCAAGACCGGCGCGTCCGACCTCGACAGTGGCGTCGGTAAGGCGCGCGGCGGCGCGGACACCCTGGGCGGCGGGATGTACCGGCTCGTGGACGGCTCCGGGAAGCTCTCCGGCGGTCTGCACGACGGCGCGGGCAAGATCCCCGACTACGGCAAGCAGGACCGGGACGCCCGTACGGAGGTGATGTCGGATCCGGTGCGGCTGGTGAACCAGGCGCTGCACAAGGCGCCCAACTACGGCACGGGCTTCGCCCCGTACTTCATCCCGCTCTCCCTGTGGGTCGGCGCGATGGTGGCCTACATGCTGATCCAGCCGCTCAACCGGCGCGCGCTCGCGGCGGGCGCCTCCTCCTGGCGGATCGCGTTCGCGGGCTGGCTGCCGGTCGCCGCGATCGGTGTGCTCCAGACGCTGGCCCTGATGGCGGTGTTGCACTGGGCGATCGGCCTCGAGATGGTGCGGGCCGCGGGCACGCTCGGCTTCCTGATGCTGGTGACGGCCTGTTTCGCGGCGATCGTGCAGTGGCTGAACGCCCGCTTCGGACCGGCCGGCCGGATCCTGGTGCTGGCCCTGCTGATGCTCCAGCTGACCTCGGCGGGCGGCACCTATCCGGTGCAGACCAGTCCGCGCTTCTTCAACGCCATCCACCCCTTCCTGCCGATGACCTACGTGGTGGACGGGCTGCGCCGGCTGATCACCGGCGGCGGGCTCGGCCCGGTGTGGCTGGCCTGCGGAGTGCTCCTCGGATTCACCGCGGCCGCCCTGGCGCTCACCGCGTGGTCGGCACGGCGCCGGCAGGTGTGGACGGTGGACCGGCTGCACCCGGAGCTGAGCCTGTGAGCGGGATAACATCGACAGCGGGCAGAATCGGCGCCATGGACAGCAGCAGCACGCGCCGCCAGGCCACCCGGCAGAAACTCTTCGAGGCAGCGGTCACCCTCATCGCCGAACAGGGCTTCTCCTCCACCACCGTGGACGAGATCGCCGAGCGGGCCGGGGTTGCCAAGGGCACGGTCTACTACAACTTCGCCAGCAAGACCGTGCTCTTCGAGGAGCTGCTGCAGCACGGCATCGAGCTGCTGACCGCCTCGCTCCAGACCGCCGCCGACGAGAACGCCGAGCGCGGCGGCAGCCATGTGGACGCGCTGGACGCCATGGTCCGGGCCGGGCTCGACTTCATCTCCCGCTATCCGTCGCTGACCCAGCTGTACGTGGCCGAGCTGTGGCGCACCAACCGCGCCTGGCAGTCCACCTTGATGATGGTCCGGCAGCGGGCCATAGCGGTGATCGAGGCCGAGCTGCGGGCCGGGGTGGCCGCGCATGAGTTCAGCGAGGACATCGACATTCCGCTGACGGCCTCGGCGCTTTTCGGGATGGTGCTGGTGGCCGCGCTGGACTGGCAGTCCTATCAGCCGGAGCGGTCGCTGGAGGATGTGCACTCGGCGCTGTCACGGCTGCTGCAGGGCCGCGTCGGCGGGACCGTGGCCTCGGGGTGAAAGCAGAAGGCGCTGTTCCGGCAGATCGACTTCCATCGACCTGACCGGAACAGCGCCTCCCCCCGTAACTCCCCCCGTACTTCCCCCGTTGGAGGCTCCTGGCCCGGAGACTCCCGGTGACTCCCACCTTTCGTCCGGGCCCGCGCCGTTCCGCCGCCCCGTGCCGGCGGTGCGGCGCGCGCCCTTCCGTGTGCTCCACTCTCTCGTCCGCGCAGGTGGCGGCCCATCCGCGCGGCTACTCATCTCCCCGGCTGAGTACGCGTACTCAGCTCTGCGCGTTCGTCCCCAGGCACGGTGACCCGGCTGTCGGTGGGGACGGATAAAGTCACGGTCATGGCACGGATTGTGGTGATCGGCTCCGGGATGGGCGCCATGGCGGCGGCCGCCCGGCTGGCCGTGGCGGGCCACCGGGTGGTGGTGTACGAGCGCGGGCGCACCCATGGCGGCGGGGTCGGCCGCTTCGAGCGGGACGGCTTCCGCTTCGACACCGGCCCGGGGCTGCTGCATCTGCCCGCCGTCCACCGGGATCTGTTCGTGAAGACCGGCAAGCAGACCCTGGAGCAGAGCGTGGAGCTCGTCCAGGTCGACCCGGCGAGCCGGCACCTCTTCGCCGACGGCACGGACGTCCGGCTGCCCAACGCCTCGCGGGCCGGGGTGCTCCAGGCGCTGGACGGCGCCCTCGGCGAGGGCGCGGGCGAGCGCTGGAGCGATCTGGTCAACCGGGCGCGCGAGGTGTGGGACGCCACCCGCAGACCGCTCCTGGAGGAGCCGCTGCGCGCCGACTGGCGGGTCCTGGGCCGCGACCCCTATCCGGCCGCCCCCGTGCGGCGCGGCCGGCTCGGCGGTCTGTTCCGCCGGGGCGGCGTCGCCGGGCCGCCCACGCTCGCCGAGGTGGCCCGCCGCGAGCTGGGGGATCCTCGCGCCGCGGCCCTCCTGGAGAGCCATGCGCTGGCGCACGGCATGGACCCGCGCTCCGCCCCCGCCGCGGCCACCGTGCTGCCCTACGTCGAGCAGACGTTCGGCACCTGGTATGTGCGCGGGGGGATGCGGGCGCTCGCCGATGCCCTCCATGAGCGCTGCCGTCAGCGGAAGGTGGAGTTCCACTTCGAGGCCGAGGTCACCGGCATCGTGGAGAAGGACGGCCGTGCGGCGGGTGTGGAGCTGGCCGACGGCACCGTCGCGGAGGCCGACGCGGTGGTCTCCGGCATCGACCCCGCGCTGCTGCCCCCGCTGCTCGGCGGGCAGCAGCCCTGGCGGGAGGGGGATGTGCGGCCGGAGCCCGGCGCGGGCGGCGGCACACCGGGGCGGCTGACCGTCTTTCTGGCGCTGCGCGGCGCCCGCCCCGAGGGCACCGCGCACCGCACCGTGGTCCACGCCCCGGACCGCGACGCGGAGTTGGCCGCCGTCTTCGGCGACGGCCAGGGGCCCCGCGAGCCCTGCCCCCGCCCCACGGTGACCGTGCTGCGCCCGGACGACCCCACGGTGCGCCCGGACGATGGGCACGAGGCCGTCACCCTTACCGCCGTCGTCGCCCCGCACGGCCCGGTGGACTGGACGGACGGCGCGGCGGCGGAGCGGGACGCCCAGCGGCTGATCACGGCCGCCGAGGCCGCGATACCGGAGCTGCGGGGGCGGCTGCTGTGGCACGAGGTCCGCACACCCGCCGACACCGCCGCGGAGACGGGCGCCCGGGGCGGTGGCGTTCCGGGCCCGGCGCTCGCCGGGGCGGACGGCGCGTTTCTGCGGCCCGCCAATGCCACCCGGATACCGGGCCTGTATCTGGCGGGCAGCTGGGCCCATCCGGGCGGCGGGCTCGCCCATGCCGGGATGTCGGGCGCGCTGGTGGCCGGGCTGATCGTCGAGGGCGGGGACTGGCGCGGCTCCCAGTAGCGCGGGGCCGAGTGGCGCGTCCCAGTCATAGCGCGGGACCCGGCAAACCAGTGGCGCGGGACCCGGGAAACGCGCAGGTGGGTGCCGCTCCGGGAGCGGCACCCACCTGTCGGCGGAGCTCAGTAGCGGTACTGCTCGTCAAAGCCCTGGGGGTAGCCCTGGTTCTGGCCCTGCTGCTGGTACGGGTACGCCTGCTGGTCCGCCGGGGGCACGGCGTCGCCCTCGCGCTGCTGCGGCACCCAGGGCCCGCCGGACTGCATCACGTCGTACGCCGGGTCCGGCGAGGCGTAGCCGGCCTCGGCCGCCCAGTGGTCGCCATCGCCGTAGGTCGCGGCGTACGGGTCCTGCTGACCGTAGGCCGCGTACTGGTCGGCGTACTGCTGCTGGCCGTACGCCTGCTGGTCGTAAGCCTGCTGGTCGTAGGGCTGGGCCTGGGGCTGAGCGCCGCCGTACGGGTCCTGGCCGTAGGCCGCGTACGCCTCGTTGCCATAGCCGTACTGCCCGGCCTGGCCCATCTGGTCCGCGTAGACGTCCTGGCCGTAGTTGTGGCCCTGCCCCTGGCTGTGGTCCTGCTGCGCGCCGTAGCCGCCGTACGTCTCGTACGCGCTGTAGCCGTCCGCCGCCGCGTCGCTGTACGCGCCCGAGGCCGGGGTGAAGGGGGACGGCTCCTCGTAGACGCCGTACTCGCCGGTGTCGTCGGGCATCGGCTGCGGCTGGTAGGTGGGCGGCTCCGGCTGGTACGTGGGCGGCTCCGGCCGCGCCGCCGGGACCGCCTCCAGGTCGGAGACCTCGAGGATCGGCTCCTTGTCCGCGTCGTCCGGCCGGATGCTCTTCCCCTCGCGCCCCAACAGCCCCGGCAGCCCGCCGCGCAGCGCCCAGCCCGCCGCGAAACCGCGCCGGAAGGAGAGCGTCACATACGTCTGGCCGACGGCGAAGGCGATCGCGCCCACCCCGATCACCGGAACCGACGGGATCAGCACACCGACGACCACGCCCAGGAAGCCGACGAAGGCCAGCAGCCGCCAGCGGAGCCGCGCCTTGTACTGCAGGAGGACCTCTCCCAGCAGCCACAGCGCGACGACGCCGAAAGCGATGTAGAGGACCGTCCAGCCCATGCCCGCCCCTCTCAATGCGGCCGCCCTTCGGCTGCCGTCATCAGGACCGCTGATGCAGTCCCAGATTCTCGTAGATTTCCAGCGTCGCCGTGGAGTGGTTCAGGGTAATGAAGTGCAGCCCGGGGATCTCCTCGGCCATCAACCGCGCGCACAGCTTCGTGGCGTAGTCGATCCCGATCGAGCGTACAGCCGCCGGGTCGTCCTTCACCGCCAGGATCCGCTCAGCCAGTTCGGGCGGGAACGCGGCGTTGCTGAGCTGTGCGAACCGCTCGATCTGCTTGACGTTCGTGACCGGCATGATCTCAGGGATGATGGGTGTCGTACAGCCCGCTGCGGCGACCCGGTCGCGCAGCCGCAGATAGTCCTCGGGGTAGAAGAACATCTGCGTGATGGCGAAGTCGGCGCCCGCACGGCACTTGTCGATGAAGTGACGGATGTCGGTGTCCCAGTCCGTCGAGCGGGGGTGCATCTCGGGGAACGCGGCCACGCCGACGCAGAAGTCGCCGGACTCCTTGATCAGCCGGACCAGATCGGCGGCGTAGGTGAGACCGTCGGGGTGCTGGACCCAGTCCCCCATGGGATCGCCCGGCGGATCGCCGCGCAGGGCCAGCATGTTCCGGATCCCGGCGCCAGCGTACTGCCCGATGATGTTGCGCAGCTCGGCCCGGGAGTGATTGACCGCGGTCAGATGGGCGACCGGGGTGAGCGTGGTGTCCGTCGCGATGCGCTCGGTGGCACGCACGGTGCCCTCGCGGGAGGAACCGCCGGCTCCGTAGGTCACGGAGACGAAGGTGGGCGAGACGGCTTCCAGCCTGCGGATGGCGTTCCACAGCGTCTGCTCGCCCTTCGCCGTTTTGGGGGCGAAGAATTCGAAGGAATACGACTGCTCGCCCGACGCGAGCAGATCGCGCACGGTCCGGGCGCGATCGGTCCTGGTGGAAGCGGTGCCTAGGGCCATGTTGTGCAGGCTATCCACCCGGCCCGGCTACGCCCACCCGACCTCGGAGATATGGGGGTTTTGCCAGCTTCCTGTCCGCAGTGCGGACAGTTCCGTACGCCCTCGACCGGCGGGCGGGCCCGGCCGGATGAAAGGTGGGTGAAACCCAGGTGAAGAGCCGGACCGGGTCGCGGGGCGGGCTCCACCCGGTCAGGCCGGGCCCCGGGACGAGCCGCACCCCGGTCAGGCCGGGCCCCGCCCTGGTCGGTCCGGGCCCCGCCCTGGCCGGATCGCAGCCCGGTCAGGCCGCCGCGCGGACCCGCTTCGCCAGCTCCGCCGTCGCCCCCGCCGGGTCGTCGGCGGCCGTGATGGCCCGGACCACGACGATGCGGCGGGCACCCGCCTCCAGGACCTGATCCAGGTTGGAGGCGTCGATTCCGCCGATGGCGAACCA
>NZ_JAAAYH010000162.1:0-18116 GCF_018035285.1 Streptomyces sp. MK37H
CGTACCCGAGAGCCCGGCTCTCGCCCTTACCGGCGGCCTTGGCGTGGGCGGCCCGGGCCGGGGTGCTCTTGGCGGCCTTGTGGGACTTGGCGGCCTTCACGCCCTTGGCGGGCTGCGCGGGCTGCGCGGGCTGCGCGTGCTTGGCGGGCTTGGCGGGCTTGGCCGGGGTCACGTTCGCCGGGGCGGCCCTGCCCGGCAGGATTCCCTTGACGGTCCCGCCGGCCTTGCCGCTGACGTCACCCGCCGTGCTCCCGACCTGCTGCGAGGCGACGTCGGCGACCTCACCGACCGAGGCGGGGTCCAACGAGGACAGCCCCAGGTTGGCCTGCGGCTGGGCCGGCTCCGCCGCACTCGCGGCGCCGGCGGCGCCGACGACGGGAGCCGCGCTCGCCGCGACCAGTAGCGCCGCGCGGGCGATCCGACGGGTGAGAGGGAGGGACATGGTGCTCCTTTGACGAGGGGACAATTGGCGTCTGGGTCCGGCGATTCGGACGCTGTGAATACCGCGCGAACCTCGCGAAGGTTGCGGTGCCCCAAGGCAAAGAGTTGGTAATGCGTCGCACTATCCGTTTCTGCGCGTTATATGCCCGGACCATTCCGCCGTACGTGCCACGCAATCCACCGTCAGCCGCTCTGAACTGCGGTGATTCCATGCGCTATCGCATGGTGTCGATCCGTACTTCCGCCCCGGAAATCCCCTTGGACGGCCGCCAACCCGCCCCGGAATTGCGCGCGTTCCATTCGCGCCCGCCGTAAGAGACACGTTCGATGCGCAACTCGTCCGAGTGGGCCACCGCCCAGTGCGCGATCTCCCAGCCGCGCTGCCCGGCACGTCCCGGGGCCGCTGCCTTGGGCACCGGAACCAGCACCGTGTGCGGCGAGGGGGCGGCCTGCTGACCGCCGCCGTGCCCGGCCAGGGCCGGCCGCGCCTCCGTCTCCGGGCCGAACTCCCGCTTGAGCGCCGTCCGTACGCGCACCGGATCTCCCGCCTCGCCGTCGTCCGGCGGCCCCGGGCAGCTGAGGGCCGCCCCGGAGCGCCCGGTGAGGGCGCCGGTCAGCACCACCGCTTCGGTCTCGTGCTTCGCGTACGCCTGCGGGAAGCCGCTGCGCTGCACCCGCTGCGCCGCCACCGTCAGCGGCAGCCGCGAATAGCCGGGCATCCGCACCAGGTCGTCGTAGAACTGCCCGGCGGCGTAGACCGGATCGCGGATCTGCCGCACACTTCCCCAGCCCTGGGAGGGGCGTTGCTGGAACAGCCCCTGCGAATCCCGGTCGCCGTGGCGGATGTTGCGCAGCCCCGACTCCTGGAGGGCGGTGGCCAGCGCGATGGTGACGGCCCGCTCGGGCAGTCCGCGGGAGGCGGCCACGGCCTCGATCGTGGCGGCGTTCACGGTCTGTTCGGGGGAGAGCCGCACCTGGACGCCGTTGGCCCGTACGACACAGCGCGGCGGTCCTACACCGCCCGTCACCAGCTGCGCCGCCAGATATCCGGCCAGGCCCAGCAGTACGGCACAGGCGACCGCGGCCCGCAGCAGACGGGCGCGGTGGGAGAAGACGGACAGGGGCACGGGCCACACGGTACTGGAGCCTCACGGGGCCTGTTTCCGGTTCCCGGGTGCGGGGTGGGGAACGCCACCTTCGCGGCGGCGGCCGTGGGCCGGGGCGGCCGGGCGCGCGGCCCGACCGGTTAGGGTCGCGGGTATGGCACACCCAGCACTCGACCTGTCCCTGGACGCGGCCCGGCTCACCGCCCGGCTCGTCGACTTCCCCTCGGTCAGCGGTGAGGAGAAGGCGCTCGCCGACGCCGTGGAGCAGGCCCTGCGGGCTCTGCCCCAGCTGACCGTCGACCGGGACGGGGACGCCGTCGTGGCCCGGACGAACCTGGGCCGGGACGAGCGGGTCGTGCTGGCGGGCCATCTGGACACCGTGCCGATCGCCGACAACGTGCCCTCGCGCCTCGACGACGACGGCATCCTGTGGGGCTGCGGCACCTCCGACATGAAGTCCGGCGTCGCCGTACAGCTGCGCATGGCCGCCACCGTGCCCGCGCCCAACCGCGACCTCACCTTCGTCTTCTACGACCACGAGGAGGTCGCCGCCGAGCTCAACGGGCTGGGGCGGCTGGCCAGGAACCACCCCGAGTGGCTTGCCGGGGACTTCGCCGTACTGCTGGAGCCCACCGACGGCAAGGTCGAGGGCGGCTGCCAGGGCACGCTGCGGGTACGGGTGAGCACCCAGGGCCGACGCGCCCACTCCGCGCGCAGCTGGCTCGGCGAGAACGCCATCCACAAGGCCGCGCCGATCCTGGACCGGCTGGCCGGTTACGTGCCCCGGCGGGCGGAGATCGACGGGCTCGCCTACCGCGAGGGCCTCAACGCCGTGACGATCGAGGGCGGCCACGCGACCAATGTCATCCCCGACTTCTGCACGGTGACGGTGAACTTCCGCTTCGCCCCCGACCGCTCCGAGGAGGAGGCGCTCGCGCACGTCCGCGAGGTCTTCACCGGCTTCGAGGTCGAGCTCACCGACAGCGCGCCCGGCGCCCTGCCCGGTCTCGGCCATCCGTCGGCCGCCGCCCTCGTGGCGACCCTCGGGGTGGAGGTGGCCCCCAAGGACGCCTGGACCGATGTGGCCCGCTTCTCGGCGCTCGGCGTGCCCGCCGTGAACTACGGACCCGGCGATCCGAAGCTGGCCCACACCCGCGAGGAGCACGTTCCGGTCGCCGCCGTCCTGGAGGCCGAGGAGCGACTGCGGACCTGGCTGACCCGTTAGGGCCTGTCTGGAGTTGTGATCTCCAGACAGGCCCTAGCAGTGCTAGCAGCCCGTTGAACCTGTGTGATCAGCGGTTCGGTGGGTGAGCGTGGCCCGGATTTCGGCTATATGCCGCTCGAGGGGCCTACCCTGAAGCACAGATCTTTGACCAGGTCTTGGTCTTGGCGAAGGGAGCACTCAGTGGGCAACGCCGAAGAAGAGCGAGCGCTGCGGGAGCAGCGTCTGGGCCCGGTCGTGCGCCGCCGCCATCAGATGCGACCCGAGACGACCGACCAGCGGCTCCTGGACACCCAGGCGGCCACCCACTGGGTGCACGAGGACCCGTTCCGGGTGATGCGCATCCAGTCGGAGTTCGTCGAGGGCTTCGGCGCCCTGGCGGAGCTGGGCCGGGCGATCAGCGTGTTCGGTTCCGCCCGTACGCCCGAGGGGTCCCCGGAGTACGAGGCGGGGGTGCGGATCGGCCGGGCCCTCGCGGAGGCGGGCTTCGGGGTGATCACCGGCGGCGGCCCCGGCGCGATGGAGGCGGCCAACCGCGGTGCGACCGAGGCGGGCGGTGTCTCGGTCGGCCTGGGCATCGAGCTGCCGTACGAGCAGGGCCTGAACCCGTACGTCGACATCGGGGTCAACTTCCGCTACTTCTTCGTGCGAAAGACGATGTTCGTGAAGTACGCCCAGGGGTTCGTGGTGCTGCCCGGCGGGCTCGGCACGCTCGACGAGTGCTTCGAGGCGCTCACCCTCGTCCAGACCAAGAAGGTCACCCGCTTCCCGATCGTCCTCTTCGGCAGCGCCTACTGGAAGGGCCTGGTCGACTGGCTCACCAACACCCTCATCGCCGAGGGCAAGGCGTCCCCGCACGATCTGGACCTGTTCCACCTCACCGATGACATCGACGAGGTGATCGACCTGGTGACCAAGGAGTCCGGCCCCTGACCGGGCGCGTCTCCTCAACGGGCCACTCAGGCCAGTCCCCGGCGGGCGACCGCCGGGGGCCGGTGGCCCGCGATCGACGACACCATGTCCAGCACCTGACGGGTCTCCGCCACCTCGTGCACCCGGTAGATCCGGGCCCCCAGCCAGGCCGATACGGCGGTCGTCGCGAGCGTGCCGATCAGCCGCTCCTTGACCGGCCGGTCCAGGCTCTCGCCGACGAAGTCCTTGTTGGACAGCGAGACCAGGACGGGCCAGCCGGTCTCCGCCAGCTCGCCCAGCCGGCGCGTCGCCTCCAGTGAGTGGCGGGTGCTCTTACCGAAGTCATGGCCCGGGTCGATCATGATCCCGTCGCGCCGCACCCCCAGCTCGACGGCGCGCTCCGCGAGCTCCAGGGTGACCCGCAGGATGTCCTCCACCACATCGTCGTAGCCGATCCGGTGCGGGCGGGTGCGCGGCTGGGCTCCGCCCGCGTGGGTGCACACCAGCCCGGCGCCGTACCGGGCGGCGACCTCGGCCAGCTTGGGGTCGACCCCGCCCCAGGCGTCGTTGAGCACATCCGCGCCCGCGGCGCAGACCGCCTCGCCGACCTCATGGCGCCAGGTGTCCACGCTGATCACCACGTCCGGATGGCGCCTGCGCACCTCGGCCACGAAGCCCACCGTGCGGCGTGCCTCCTCCTCGGCGCTCACCTCGTCTCCCGGACCGGCCTTGACGCCGCCGACGTCGATGATCGCGGCGCCGTCCGCGATCGCCTGCTCCACGCGGGTCAGGGCGGGCTCGTCGCGGAAGGTCGCACCCTGGTCGTAGAAGGAATCCGGCGTCCGGTTCACGATCGCCATGATCACCCGGTCGTTCTCGCCGAACTCACGTCGTCCCAGCCGCAGCATCGAACTTCCCTCACGTCTTCTTCCAGGTTGCGGGCAGCGACGATAACTGTCCGAGGGGCATGGCACGATCGGGGCAGACAGTTATCGAGGCCGACGGACACAGACTCAACCATGCATCTGACGGGGAGACGATCACCGTGTTCTTGTTCTTGCTGATCGCGCTGGTCGTTGTGGTCGGCGGGGTCACGCTCGCCGTCGTCGGCGGCGGTGACGGCCCGCTCACCGACGTGCCCCCGGACCGGCTGGACGATCCGCTGCCCGCCGACCGGCCGCTGGCGCGCGCCGATGTGGAGGGGCTGCGGATCCCCATGACGCTGCGCGGATACCGGATGGCGGATGTCGACGATGTGCTGGGCCGCCTCGGCGCCGAGCTCGCCGAGCGAGACGCCCGGATCGCCGAGCTGGAGGCGGCGCTCGCCGGTCCGCGCCCGAAGCCCTTGTCGCCCTCCGGGCCCGGCCCCGATCCGCTGTCGGCCCCGGAGAGCGACCATGGCTTCGGGCCGGGCGGCATCGAGGGCCCCGGCCCCGGGCGGCGCGGCTTCGAGGACGGCGGCTTCGAGAGCAGGGGCTTCGAGGGCAGGGGCTTCGACGGGATCGGCTTCGAGGGGAACGGCTTCGAGGGCCGCGGTTACGAAGGGCATGGCGCATGAGCGAGCAGGGTGTGGTCGAGGGGCCGGACGGTCTGCCGCGCTGTCCCTGGGGCCTGGAGAGCGAGACCATGGCCGACTACCGCGTCTACCACGACACGGAGTGGGGCCGCCCGGTCCACGGCGATGACGCGCTCTATGAGCGGGTCTCCCTGGAGGCGTTCCAGTCCGGGCTGTCCTGGCTGACGATCCTGCGCCGCCGGGAGGGGTTCCGGGCCGCCTTCGCCGACTTCTCGATCAAGAAGGTCGCTGAGTTCACCGAGGCCGACGAGGAGCGGCTGCTCGCCGACCCCGGCATCATCCGCAACCGCGCCAAGATCGCCGCCACGATCGCCAACGCCCGCGCCGCGGCGGCCCTGGCGCCCGGTGAGCTGAGCGAGCTGATCTGGTCCCACGCCCCGGCGCCCGACGGCCGCCCGGTCCCGCGGACCTTCGCCGATGTCCCCGCGATCACCCCGGAGTCCACGGCCCTCAGCCGCGACCTCAAGAAGCACGGCTTCCGTTTCGTCGGCCCCACCACGGCCTACGCGCTGATGCAGGCATGCGGCCTGGTCAATGACCATCTGGCCGACTGCCACATCCGCGACGCGGTCTGAGCGCCCCGGCCGCCGGTGGCCGGTGGCCGGGGCGGCCGGGCCGCTCCCGTCAGCGGCCGGTGAACCTCGGCCTCTCCTTGTTCACGAACGCGTTCACCGCGATGGCGTGGTCGTCCGAGGCCCCCGCGCGGCGCTGCAGCTCGTCCTCCATGGCCAGGGCCTCGGTGAGGGTGTGGCCCGCGGCGAAGGCCAGCGACTCCTTGATCGCGGCATAGGCCGCGGTGGGGCCCTCGGCCAGCCGCCGGGCGACCGCCGCCGCCTCGGAGGCCAGCTCGTCGGCCGGGACCACCCGGTGGGCGATGCCCAGGCCGAGTGCCTCCTGGGCGTCGATGGTGCGCGGGAAGAGCAGCAGATCCGCCGCCCGGCCGTAGCCGATCAGCCGCTGAAGGGTCCAGGAGACCCCCGAGTCGGCGGTCAGCGCGACCCCGGCGAAGGAGGTGTTGAAGGAGGCGGTGTCGGCGACGATCCGGTAGTCGGCGGCGAAGGCGAAGCCCGCCCCGGCGCCCGCCGCGACGCCGTTGACCGCGGCGACCACCGGCTTCGGCATCCCGGCGATGGCGGTGACGATCGGGTTGTAGTGCAGCGCCACCGTGCTCATGGTCGAGCCCTCGCCGCTGCCGTCGCGGTCGCCGGCCAGCAGGCCGATGTGCTCCTTGAGGTCCTGGCCGACGCAGAAGGCGCGCGGCCCGGAGCCGGTGAGCAGCACGGCCCGTACCGCCGGGCTCTCCGCGGCCTCCAGCAGCGCGTCGCGCAGCGCCTCCTTGGTGTCGATGTTCAGGGCGTTCATCGCGTCGGGACGATTCAGCGTGATCGTCGCGAGACCCTCGGTGAGGTCGTAGAGCACGGTGTCGGCCATGGCGGTCCTCCGGCGGTGGGGCGAGGCGGGTGGGCGGCTCGGGCTGCGGCCGCACCGGCGGGCCCGGGAGGGGGCCTGCCGCGGCGGTCAGCGCACAGCATGCCGGAGATCATGACCGACCGACATGTGACCTGCGTCAAAGAACCGACCCTTCGTTCGGTGACGGCGGGGGTACGCTACCGCGATCCCCTCCCCGAATTGGGTGGTTTTGGGGGAGCGCCTCGCGCAGGCGTTGCCGACCGATGTTGGTCATCGGGTCGTGCCATGCGGGATAATGAGGGGGAAGCAACGTGTTCGATGCCGGTGACACCTGGGTTGTCGGCTGCGATGAGCTGGTTTCAGGAAGGGGAACGAGCATGGCGGCCATGAAGCCGCGGACGGGCGACGGCCCGCTCGAGGTGACCAAGGAGGGGCGGGGCATCGTCATGCGCGTTCCGCTCGAAGGCGGCGGTCGGCTCGTCGTCGAGCTGACACCGGACGAGGCCGACGCCCTCGGCGACGCCCTGAAGAAGGTTGTCGGCTGACGGCTTGCGGCCCACCATCACCCGCGCGCTGCCCCGGCGGCCGGTACGTCAGGTACCGACCGCCGGGGCAGCGCTTGTACGGGGTCCCGCCGGAGGCGGCGGGGCGGCCGTTCCCGACCTTTCCGGCCGTTCCGGCCGCGAGGATTCGGCCCCGTCCGACCGTGAGATTCAGCCCCGCTTGACCGCGCAGAGCAGGCCGTCGCCGACCGGCAGCAGGGACGACTGGAGCACGGTGGACTCCCGTACGGTCCGCAGCAGCTCGCGCACCCGCAGCACCTCCGTGGGCTGGGCCGCGGAGTCCACGGTCCGCCCGTTGGTGAAGACCCCCTCGAAGCAGACCAGCCCGCCGGGCCGCAGCAGCCGCAACGATTCGGCGAGGTAGTCCAGGCACTCCAGCCGGTCGCCGTCGCAGAAGACCAGGTCGTATCCGCCGTCGGCCAGCCGGGGCAGGACGTCGAGGGCGCGGCCGGGGATGAAGCGCGCCCGGTTCCCGGTGAACCCGGCCGCGCGGAACGCCTGCCGGGCGAACTGCTGCATCTCCGGTTCGGTGTCCACGGTGGTCAGCACGCCGTCCGGGCGCATTCCGCGCAGCAGATGGATCCCGGAGACGCCCGTTCCGGTGCCGATCTCGGCGACGACCTTGGCGTCGGCGGTGGCAGCGAGCAGCCGCAGCGCGGCGCCGGTGCCCGCCGACACCGAGCGCAGCCCTGCTTCCCGGGCCCGGTCACGGGCCCAGTGAAGGGCTTCGTCCTCGGCGACGAACGCGTCGGCGAACGCCCAGCTCGTCTGCCGGTTGCCGGTAATGACCCTCTCCTGTCCCCGTAGTTGGCGCAACGGTGACTGTATCCGCTGCGCACGGGAACCCGCAGATGGGACCAGGCGTTGTAGAGGCCGGGGGGACCGTATGGATCACGACCAAATGCAGGTCAAAAATGCTTATCCGGAGCTAACGGGCGAGGTGGATATGGTAGGGGCTCTACTGGACACCACCAGAGCCGACAGGGGAGGTGCGGCTGCGGCCGGTGACCGGAGAGTGCTGAAGCGCTTTCGCAGGTCAGTGGGCGAGCCGAAATCCGTGACCAACACCGCTGACCGTTCTCACCCCCGTAGCCCGAAGGGCACGGGAGGTGCGCCCCTCGCCGAGTCCGCCACCACCGCGACCTTCGCCACGGACGCGGACGCGGCGTGGACGCCTCCCACCTGGGAGGAGATCGTCAGCACTCACAGCGCACGGGTCTACCGCCTCGCCTACCGGCTCACCGGTAACCAGCACGATGCCGAGGACCTCACCCAGGAAGTGTTCGTCCGCGTCTTCCGCTCGCTGTCGACGTACACCCCGGGCACCTTCGAGGGCTGGCTGCACCGCATCACCACCAATCTCTTCCTCGACATGGTCCGCCGCCGGCAGCGCATCCGCTTCGACGCGCTCGGCGAGGACGCGGCGGAGCGGCTCCCCAGCCGCGAGCCCTCTCCCCAGCAGCACTTCAACGACACCCACTTCGACGCGGATGTGCAGCAGGCGCTGGACACCCTCGCCCCGGAGTTCCGCGCCGCCGTGGTGCTCTGTGACATCGAGGGGCTGTCGTACGAGGAGATCGCGGCCACCCTGGGCGTCAAGCTCGGCACCGTGCGCAGCCGCATCCACCGCGGCCGCTCGCATCTGCGCAAGGCGCTGCAGCACCGCGCCCCCGCGGCGCGGACCGGGCAGCAGCAAGAGGTCGCCGCGGTGGTGCCGGGTGTCACGGCCCCCCGGCTGAGCGGGGAGGTCGGAATCGCGTGACCCGATCAGGCGGTCCGTCCCCCGCCGAGCAGCATCTCGGCGACCGCCTTGCTGCTCTGGTCGACGGTGAGCTGGGGCATGACGCGCGGGAGCGCGTCCTCGCCCATCTCGCCACCTGCTGCAAGTGCAAGGCGGAGGCCGATGCTCAGCGTCGGCTGAAAAACGTGTTCGCCCAGACGGCGCCCCCGGCACCGTCGGAGGGCTTTCTGGCCCGTCTCCAGGGTCTGCCGGCCGCGGGCGGCGATGACGGTATGGGTGGCTCCCCCTTCGGGGGCTCGGGCGTCTTCGGCCCGCCCGATCTGCGCGGCGGATCGCGGGATGTGCGCGAGCTGCGCGATGTCCGGGAGCCGGAGGAGAGACGGGAGCGGGCGTTCGCCTTCGTGCCCGCGATGCCCCCCGGCACCGCGATCGCACCGGCGGCGTCGGCCCGTGCCTCCCGTCAGCGCGGCTTCCGGATCCATGAGGTCGAGCGCCCCGCCCCGCGCCGCAGGTTCGCCTTCGCGGCGGCCGGAGCGGTCTCCCTGGCGGCCTTCGCGCTCGGCGCGGCCCTGCCGCTGGACGCGGCGGTCGGCCCCCCGGGCAATTCGGCCGACGGCGCCGACACCGCGGTCTCCCCGGCGGGCGCCGACACCGCCGTGAACGCGGGCGTCCGGGAGCGCACCCGCCAGGAGGTGGGCCTGCTGGCCACCACGGACACCCGCACGGGCGCCCCGTCCCCGACGGCCACCCCGTACCCACCGTCCCTGCGCCAGCCCGTGGCGGCGCTGAATCCGCTGATACAGCCGATTCTGTCGGTCACGGAGCTGCTGCGGACGTCGAACTCCACGCCCCCGGCCCCCCGGCCGACCCAGCTGGAGGTCCCGTCCGGGCCCGCGTCGGGTGGCTCGCCGTACCTCGGGGTCAGCGCGCCCCCGAAGTAGCGCGGAAGCGGTACGACGGCGATCACGGCGCCCCGTCTCCGGCCGCCCGTGTCTTTGCCGATCATGACAAGGTCTTTTCGTCCGCCCTGCGCAAGCGCCGACGGACCTGATTGAATCGCCTCCGGGCAGCGCGACCCGGAGGCGGCGATGTATACCCCCGGACGGGTGCGATGCTCTGGCCCGGGGTGCTTGGGTCTTCCGGCTGGGGGCACCTCCCAGCGGTAGCTGGGGGCGAGCCGAAGGGGCGCGTCGCTGTCGTAAGGGAGTCGCGCGCAGGGAGCGAGGAACGAGCGACCGAGCACGTCGACCGTCGACAGGGGGTACCTCCCAGCGGTAGCTGGGGGAGACTTCTGCGCCCCGGAGGCGAACCGAGCCCTCAAAAGAGGAGATCATGGACGAGCCGATGGCCAAGGCCCCTGGGCCCAAGCCGAAGCCGAGGTGGTGGAGCCGCCCGGCCGCCGCGCGACCCGGCGACCGGCCGAACGACGCGGCGGAGGGCGCCGAGGAGCGTACGGAGGCGGCCGCCGCGCAGGTGGCGCCGGAGCCGGTGGACGCCCCCGTGGAGGGCCCGGCGCCCGAGGAGCGGGCGCCCCGGCCGTTGCACGAGCCCGATCCGTACAGCACCCCGCCCTACGGCGACCCAGGGCCCTGGGCCCCGGCCCCGCCCGTTCAGCATCCGGTGGCGACCCCCGCGCAGGGCACGCATCTCCCGCCCGGGATGACCCAGGCGCCGCCCCGGACGCCGTCCCAGGCGCCCGGGATGACCCCGCCCCACGGCAGCACCACCGTGCCGCCCGCCGCGGGGCCCGTACCGGGCCAGAGCGCGCCTCCGCCCATGCCGCGGCACCCCGGGATGACCCCGCCGCACGGCACACAGCTGCCTCCGGGCCCCGGAGAGCCCCACCAGGGCCACCAGGGCGTCCCCATGGCCCAGCCCGCCCAGAGCCTCCAGTGGGGTGGCTACGACCCCTGGACCGTGGTTCCGCCGCCCGCCGAGCGCGAGCGGAAGACCGTCTCCCGCCGCGGCGCCTGGATCGCGGTGCTGCTGATCGCCCTGGTGGCGGGGTGCCTCGGCGGCGGTATCGGCGCCTACGCGGAGCGGGACCGCGCCTCCGGGGGTGTCGATGTGAAGCTGCCGCAGGCCCCGGTCGAGAAGGAGGCCAGGTCCCCGGGCAGCGTCGCCGGGATCGCCGCCCGCTCGCTGCCTGGCGTGGTGACCATCCATGTGCGCGGCAGCGCGGAGCAGGGCACCGGCACCGGCTTCGTCCTCGACAAGCAGGGCCACATCCTCACCAACAACCACGTCGTCCAGCCCGCCGGCACGGACGGCGACATATCGGTCACCTTCAACAGCGGCCAGGACGCCAAGGCCGAGGTGATCGGCCGGGACACCGGGTACGACCTCGCGGTGATCAAGGTCGACCGCGTCTCCGGGCTCACCCCGCTGCCGCTGGGCAACTCCGACTCAGTGCGCGTCGGCGACCCCGTCGTGGCCATCGGCGCCCCCTTCGACCTGGCGGGCACGGTCACCTCCGGGATCATCAGCGCCAAGGAGCGCCCCATCACCGCGGGCGGCGAGAAGGAGGACGGCAGCGACGTCAGCTATGTCGACGCGCTGCAGACCGACGCCCCGATCAACCCGGGCAACTCCGGCGGCCCCCTGGTCGACCGGAAGGCGCGGGTCATCGGGATCAACAGCGCGATCCGGGCGGCCGACGACGGCTCGGGCCTCGGCGGCGGCCAGGGCGGCAGCATCGGCCTGGGCTTCGCCATCCCGATCAACCAGGGCAAGCGGGTCGCCGAGGAGCTGATCAACACCGGGAAGGCCACCCATCCGGTCATCGGCGTCACCCTCGACATGAGCTACACGGGCGACGGCGCCCGGGTGAACACCAAGGGCGCCGGCGGCGGCGCGCCGGTCACCGCGGGCGGCCCCGGCGACAAGGCGGGGATCGAGCCCGGTGACGTGATCACGGAGGTGGACGGCGTCCGGGTGCACAGCGGCCAGGAGCTGATCGTGAAGATCCGCAGCCACCGCCCCGGGGACCGGCTCGGGCTCACCGTCAGGCGCGACGGCAAGGAGCGCGCCGCGGAGCTGACGCTGGGCTCGGCGAGCAGCGGCTGACGCCCGTTGTTGGCCCGGCCGTCTCCCGCGCCGACCCCACCGCCAGGTACGGTATTGAGTGGCCCAGGCCGGGGCCCAGACGTCTTGAGGAGCTGCAAGGTGTTGGACATAGGACCTCTCGAGCTTGTCGCGCTCGTTGTCCTTGCGGTGCTCGTCTTCGGCCCCGACAAGCTCCCGAAGGTGATTCGGGACGTGACGCAGTTCATCCGGAAGATCCGGGAGTTCTCCGACAGCGCCAAGGAGGACATCCGCTCCGAGCTGGGGCCGGAGTTCAAGGACTTCGAGTTCGAGGACCTCAACCCCAAGACATTCGTGCGCAAGCACGTGCTGGACTCCGATGAGCTGGGCCTGAAGGAGATCCGTAACGGCTTCGACCTCCGCAAGGAGATGGCGGAGGTCGCCGACGCGGTGCACGGCCGGGAGAGTGATCCGCCGCAGGGCTCTTCAGGGGCTTCCGGCACCACCCCGCTGTCCCTGTCCAAGGACGACTCCAGCACGCCTGACCTGCTGCGCAAGCGCGAGGAGCCGGGGCGCGAGGAGCGTCCGCCTTTCGACTCCGACGCCACTTGATCCCCCCGTATGCCCGGCCTGGTTGACCCGTATGGCTATCCTCCCTTTGTCCGGGGTGAGGGTCGCCCGAGGGGGGCGGGCCGCCCACGACGCAGGGCAAACGAGGAGGCCGCGCGCACATGGAGACCACGGGTCGGCTAGGGGAACGAGGGGTGGCAGCGGCCGCGCAGGGGATGCCCGCCGATGCCCGGCGGAGCGTCGACGGCTATCTGATGGCCGCCTTCCCCTGGTACGGGCTTGACGAGGCGTTCACCGGCCCCCGCTGGCTGATGCGGGTGGGTGCGGCCGCGGACGGCATCGTCGAGTACGGCTCGACCGGCCATGGCGAGGAGCCGTCCCTGCGGGTCGAGACCGATATGGACCAGCAGCGCTTCACGGTGGTCGTCACCGTCGCCAGCCGCCCGGGGCGGGACAGCGCCGACGGCACCGGCAAGCTGGAGGCCACCTCGGTCTCCTCGGCCGCCTGGCTGGCCGGCTCCGGTCTGTTGTCGTGCACCTGGCCGACCCGCATGGAGCGGGCGCTGCGCCAGGACTGGCTGGACCAGCAGACCGCGATCGCCTGGGAACTGGCGGACGATCTGGAGGGCGAGAGCTGGTCGCAGCTGTCACTCCCGGTGGACGGGGTGCCGACCGACTTCCACTACCGCGAGTCGGAGTACGGCTGGGTGCTGGCCGGTACGGCGAACGAGGACGTGCACATCGGCGCGTACGGGCGCGGGATGAGCGCTTACGGCCTGGGCTTCGCCGTCGTGAAGGACATCGCCCGCTACGACGGGTAGGGCCGTATACGGCTGAGGGGCGGTTTCCCCGGGGAAACCGCCCCTCAGCCGTGGGTGGCGAGCGCGTCAGCCGTAGCCTGCGAGCGAGCCGGCCTCAGCTTGCGAGCGCGTCAGCCGCAGGCCGCGACCGCGCTCGCTCAGAACTTGTTGCGCGGGGTGACGCCCAGCGACATGCCCGCGAGGCCGCGCTGGCGGCCGCCGATCTTGCCCGCGATCGCCTTGAGCGCGCTGCCCGCGGGGGAGTCGGGGTCGGTCAGCACGACCGGCTTGCCCTCGTCGCCGCCCTCGCGCAGCCGTACGTCGATCGGGATGGCGCCGAGGACCGGCACCGTCGTACCGGTGGTCCGGCTGAGCCCGTCGGCGACCACCTGGCCACCGCCGGTGCCGAAGACGTCGACCATCTCGTCGCAGTGCGGGCAGGGCAGCCCGGACATGTTCTCCACCACGCCGACGATCTTCTGATGGGTCTGGACGGCGATCGCGCCGGCCCGCTCGGCGACCTCGGCCGCGGCCTGCTGCGGCGTGGTCACCACCAGGATCTCGGCGTTGGGCACCAGCTGGGCGACGGAGATCGCGATGTCGCCGGTGCCCGGGGGGAGGTCGAGCAGCAGCACATCGAGGTCGCCCCAGTAGACATCGGCCAGGAACTGCTGGAGCGCGCGGTGCAGCATCGGCCCGCGCCAGACCACCGGGGCGTTCCCGGGGGTGAACATCCCGATCGAGATCACCTTCACGCCGTTCGCCGACGGCGGCATGATCATGTTCTCGACCTGGGTAGGCCGTCCGTCGGCGCCCAGCATGCGCGGCACCGAGTGGCCGTAGATGTCGGCGTCCACCACGCCGACCTTGAGCCCGTCCGCGGCCAGCGCGGCGGCCAGGTTGACCGTCACCGAGGACTTGCCGACCCCGCCCTTACCGGAGGCCACCGCGTACACCCGGGTCAGCGAGCCGGGCTTGGCGAAGGGCACCTCACGCTCGGCCTGGCCGCCGCGCAGTGAGGCGGCCAGCTCACGCCGCTGCTCGTCGCTCATCACCTCGAGGTCGACCGTGACTCCGGTCACACCCTCGACCCCGGCGACCGCCGTCCGCACGCTGCTGGTGATCGTGTCCCGCATCGGACAGCCGGAGACCGTGAGGTAGACCACCACGGCGACCGAGCCATCCGCCGCGATCTCGACGGATTTGACCATGCCGAGTTCGGTGATCGGCTTGTGGATCTCCGGGTCGTTGACCGTCGCGAGCGCGGCGCGTACCGCGTCTTCGCTCGGCGCTGGGAGGGTGTCGGTAGCCATATGGAGATGGTACGGCGCCGGGGGCGGGGCGCGGACGGCCGTCAGCGGTCGCGTTCCTCACTCGGCCGGGGTTCGCCGTGGCCGCCCGGCCGCGGGGCGGTCCGGCCGCCGTCCGGCCCCTGGCGCAGGTCCGCCAGCTGGTCGCGGAGCCAGTCGCGGGTGGCCACCTCGCCCAGGCCCGTCCGCAGCGCCGCGATCTCCCGGGTGAGGAACTCGGTGTCGGCGATGGACCGTTCGTTCTGCTTGCGGTCCTGTTCGAGATTGACCCGGTCCCGGTCGGCCTGCCGGTACTGGGCCAGCAGGATCAGCGGGGCGGAGTACGACGCCTGGAGCGAGAGCATCAGCGTCAGGAAGATGAACGGGAACGGGTCGAACCGCAGCCGCGGCGGCGCCAGGCTGTTCCAGGCCAGCCATAAGGCGACGAAGACCGTCATCCAGGCGATGAACCGCCCGGTGCCCAGGAAGTGGGCGATCCGCTCCGACGCCTTGCCGAACGCCTCGGGGTCCCAGCGCGGCAGCGGGCTGCGGCGCCGCGCCCTGGGCCGGTCCAGACGGCCGCCGTCACCGTCCATCGGCGGCCTCCGGCAGGGCCATACCGGCGTGCAGTTCGCGCTCCCGCCAGTCGGGCGGCAGCATGTGGTCCAGGACGTCGTCGACCGTCACCGCGCCGAGCAGGGAGCCGGTCTCGTCCACGACGGGCGCCGCGAGCAGGTTGTACGTGGCCAGATGGCCGGCGACGACGGGCAGCGGGGTGTCCGGCGGCAGGGTCGGCAGATCGCTGTCGACGGCCGCGCCGACGAGGGTGAACGGCGGGTCGCGCAGCAGCCGTTGGAAATGGATGATGCCCAGATAGCGCCCGGTGGGCGTCTGGTCGGGCGGGCGGCAGACATAGACCTGGGCGGCGAGCGCGGGGGTCAGGTCCTGGTCGCGCACCCGGGCGAGCGCGTCCGCGACGGTGGCGTCCGGGCGCAGCACGATCGGCTCGGTCGTCATCAGACCGCCCGCCGACCCCTCCTCGTACGACATCAGCCGCCGCATGTCCGCCGCGTCCCGGGGGCGCATCAGGTCCAGCAGCCGCTCCTTGTCGGGCTCGGGGAGCTCGGAGAGCAGATCGGCCGCGTCATCGGGGTCCATGGCCTCCAGGACGTCGGCCGCGCGCTCCTCCTTGAGCTTGCCGAGGATCTCCACCTGGTCGTCGTCGGGCAGTTCCTCCAGGACGTCCGCGAGCCGCTCGTCGTCCAGGGCCGCCGCCACCTCGCCCCGGCGCTTGGCGGACAGATGGTGCAGCACATTGGCCAGGTCGGCGGGGCGCAGCTGCTCGAAGGTGGCCAGCAGGTTCTCCGCGCCCTGCCCCTGCTCCTCCAGCGAGAAGCCGGTGACCGCCGACCAGTCCACCGTCAGCGTCTCGCCGCGGCGGCGCAGCGCGCCGGTCCTGCCGCGGCGTACGAAGACCTTGTCGACCTCCCAGTCCCGGCGCGCGGGCAGCTGGGTCATCGCGACGTCCAGGACCGTCACCGGCTCGCCGGTCTCGACCAGCCGGACCGTGAGGTCGAGCAGTTCGCCGAGGACCAGGGTCTCGGTGGGGCGCTGTTCGAAGCGGCGCATATTGAGCACGCCGGTGGTGATGACCTGGCCGGACTCCACACCGGTCACCCGCGTCATGGGCAGGAAGATCCGGCGGCGGCCGATCACCTCGACCACCAGGCCGAGCACCCGCGGCGGGCGGCCGGCCAGCCGCAGCATCGCCACGACATCGCGCACCCGCCCCACCTGGTCGCCGTTCGGGTCGAAGACGGCGACGCCCGCGAGATGCGAGACGAAGATCCGGGGGGCGCCTGCCGGCATGCCCTGCCTCCCCTCGTATCTGGGGCTTCCTTGTCAGGTTTCGTGGTCATTCAAGGCAATGATCCGCTCTTCACCGGGTTCAGGCTAACGTGCCCGTACCTGCCCTGCCGCCGGGCGAGGGCCCCGCGGCACCCTGCGGACACCGCGGGACGGCACCGGTACGCTGCCCTACTGCACCGGCATCAGGAGGCAGAGCGGACGTGCGCACCCGGAACAGGGCTGTCGTTGCGGCGATGTGCGCGGGGTTGGCCGCCACGCTCGCCGCGTGTGGCGGCGGCGGGGAGAAGGATCCCGACGCGGGGACGAACGGCGTGGGAAAGCTCCCCGCCACGAAGATCGAGAGCAAGGCCCGTCTGGCGGCCGGCAGCGCGAAATCGGTGCGGCTCTCCGGCAACCTCGTCACCAGTGGAGCCACCTACAAGCTGAACATGCGGCTCAACGCCGACGGCGGCACGGGCCAGGTCTCCACCAAGGGCTCCAGCTTCGAGCTGCTGCGCGTCGGCAAGGAGCTCTACCTCAAGGCCGACGCGGGCTTCTGGTCGCACGACGGCGAGAGTGGCGGCGGCGGCGCGGGCAACGCGGCCGGCAAGCTGGACAACAAGTATGTGAAGGTCCCCTCCGGCGACCCCTCCTACCAGCGGCTCAGCGGTTTCACCGATATGAAGCTGCTGCTCGACGGGTTGCTCGGACTGCCCGGCAAGATCGCCACGGGTGACCACGGACACGTGGACGGCGTGCGGACGATCAACATCAGCGCCGGTAAGGCCGGTGAGGGCGGCTCGCTCGACGTCTCCCTGGAGGGAAGGCCGTATCCGCTGCGGCTGCAGCGGGCGGGTGGCGCGGGGGTGATCCGGCTCGCGGACTGGAACAAGGGCTTCAAGCTGACCGCCCCGGAGAAGGGCCATGTGCTCGACTACGGGCAGCAGATCCCGGAGACGCCGTAGGCGATCCCGATGCCCCGCACGGGCCAGGACGCGTCCTTACGGTTGTCGGACAGTCAGACGGTTGTCGGATAGCCAGGACGCGTCCTTACGGTCGTCAGCTCGCTAGGAAGCGTCCTTACGGGCGTCACGGGCCCGCTTCTTGCGGCGGGCCAGGAGCTTGGGGAGCGCGGCCGGGATCGGGCGGCGGGTGATCGCCGGGGACGGCAGCGGGGCCGCCGCCAGGGAGCCGGTGGGGTGCTCGGCGAGAGCCCCGGGCGCGGGCTCCAGCCGCAGCACCCGGCATTCACGGGCCCAGCGCTCCGCGATGTGGTCGGCGTCGGCCGCGTTCAGCCGCTTGCCCTTGAGCTCGTCGACCGCCGCGGTCCACGCCTCGCCGCCCGGGGCCAGCTCGGCCACCCGCGCGGACCAGCTCACCAGGCGCCCGCCCTTGTCCTTGCTGCGCACGGTCACGGTGGCGCTGCCGCCGTCGGTCAGCCCGAGGTCCTTGAGGGGCTGCTCGTCGGGCCCGTCCCCGACGAGGCAGACCGCGCCCTCGTGCCAGATGTGCCACAGGGCGCGCGGGGCACCCTCGGGGCCCTGGACCCAGATGAGGGCGGACTTCTTGGCCGTCTCCTCGACAAGGGCACGGTCCATCGGCGTCTGCGTCATG
>NZ_JAAAYH010000163.1:0-18031 GCF_018035285.1 Streptomyces sp. MK37H
CCCGGAGGCGGCCTACGAGCTGACCGCCGGCCTGCGCCGTCATCTCGAGCCCTACGTCGGCATCACCGACAACGGCACGCCGCGCCAGGGCCTCTACCGTCTTGACGGTGCGGGAACCTCCCCGAACGCCGCTGTCGCGGCGGCCCGGGCCTACCTCGACGGGCTGGCGCCCCACCAGAGGGTGGTCGCGGCCCTGCCCATGGACGCCCCGGAGTGGCGGTTGTGGACGAACGCGATCCCGACCTGGCACCCGAAGGGCATGCGCCTGGAACGGCTCGCCGACAGCGACCGCGACCGCGCACTCGCCGTCATCGAGGCGAGTCTCAGCCCGGCCGGCTACGCCCAGGTGCGAGCGGTGATGGCGCTCAACGCGAACCTGGGCGAGCTCATCGACGACTACCGCGACACCCTCACGGAGTTCGCCTACTGGTTCACCGTCTTCGGGACTCCCTCGGGCGACTCCCCGTGGGGATGGCAGCTGATGGGCCATCACGTGGACCTGCACTGCGTCTTCGTCGGAGGGCAGGTGGTTCTCGCCCCCGTGTTCCTCGGTGCCGAGCCGACGACCGGGACGGGGCGGTTCGAGGGCGTCCACGCCTTCGGCGACGAGACCGAGGTCGCCCTGGCGTTCCGCCGCACCCTGGACCCCGACCGGGAGGACGAGTTCCTGATGGGGTCGTCGCTGCGCGCGGAGGACCTTCCGCCCGAGCTCGCCGGACCGTGGAACGGACGGCATCTCGCCGGCGCGGGCAGTGACAACCTCGTCCTGCCTCCCGAGGGGATCGTCGCGGCGAGCCTGCCGGCCGACCAGCGTGACGGTCTGGTGGAGCTGATCCGGGTCTACCTCGACCGCCTCCCGCCGTCACAGGCCGAACGCACCCTCGCGCTCGTCCGTGAGCACTTCGACGAGACGCGGTTCGCCTGGCGCGGCGGCCACGACGACGAGTGCGCCTTCTACTACCGGATCCACTCACCCGTGCTCCTGGTCGAGTACGACAACCATCCCGGTGTCTTCCTCACCAATCCCGAGCCTGCCCGCTTCCACGTCCACACCATCGTGCGGGCGCCCAACGGCAACGACTACGGACGTGATCTCCTCGCCCAGCACTACCGGCTTCACCACGGAGGCCATGGAGTCGGCTGACCTGTCGCACGACGGGGCGGTGCCCCGGGAGCGGGGACGCTCCCGGGGCACCGCCTCGTCGCGGACGTGCCGTCGGCGGCCGTCGGCAACCTTCGTCTTACACCATCACGGACACCGTGCCCCGGATGCCGAACAGCGACTTCCCGTAGATCTCGGCGGCCACTTCGGGATTGAGGACGGCGTGACGGCTCCCGGTCTCGATGTCGCGCCAGATGCGCTGCAACGGGTTGGACTCGCCGAAGCTCGAAGCCCCCTGGGCCGAGCACACGATGCGGACCGCCTCACGCGCGTGGACCGCCGCCATTCCCGCGTCCATCCGCATCCGTGCCCGGGCGTCGTAATCGGGGAACACCCCGGCCCGTGCGGCCTCGTCGATGTCATCGGCCGCACGGTAGGCGTGCAGTCGGGCGGAGTCGGCGAGCGACGCCGCCTTCGCGGCGGCGAGCTGGATGGTGGGCGCCTCGGCCTGGGAGGTGTAGCTCGTCAGGGTCAACGCTCGCCCTGGGGCCCTCTCCACCAGGAGCTCGACAGCGGCCGCGGCCAGCCCGAGCTGGGGCCCGGTCAACACGAGCGCGGCGGTCGGCACGAACGGTGCCCGGTAGAGCGCCTCGTCGGTGAAGGGGGTGGCGTAGCGGCCCTCGATGGCGTCGGGGACGGAGTGGAAACGGTGTGCGGGCACGAAGAGGTCCTCGCCGACGAGCGTGTTCGACGCGGTCCCCCGCATGCCCGCCACGAACCAGGTGTCCTCGACGGTCAGCTCTGACATCGGCGCGAGCACGATGCCGACGGCGTCCGGCGTGCCCTCGGCGTCCGGCCGGGTGACCCCGAGGACCGCCCAGTCGGCGTGGGCGCACCCGGATGCGGGGGCCCAGCGCCCGCTCACCCGGTACCCGCCCTCGACCACGCGCGCGGTACCCGAGGGGGTCACGACGCCGGCGACCCGGGCGTCGGGGGTGTGGGCCCAGACGTCGTCCTGGGCCTGGGCGGGGAAGAGCCCGACGAACCACGCATTGGCGTTGAGCAGTGAGGTCACCCAGGCGGTGGAGCCGCAGGCGCGTCCGATCTCGCGGCTGACCTCCAGCAGGGTGCGGTGGTCGGTCTGCGGACCGCCGTAACGGGCGGGCCGCATCAGCGAGAGCAGACCGGCCCCGGCCAGGGCGTCGATGTTCTCGGCGGGTACTCCGCGCTCGCGGTCGGTCGGATCGGCGTTGGCGGAGAGCAGCGGCCGCAGTGTGGCGGCGCGCTCGACGAGGTCGGCCCGCAGCTCGCGCGCGGCGTCGGTGGTGCGGGGAACGTCCATGGTGATGTTCATCGTCGTCACTTCGGTGTCAGGGATCATGCGGGGTACGGGTCAGCTCGCGACGGCGAGAGGGGCGTGCGTGCCGAAGATCCGGCGCGCGTAGATCAGCGGGGCCGCGGAGGTCGACTCGGCCTCCTCGAGGCACACGACGAGCAGGACGTGGTCACCGCCGTCCACGTGGCGTTCGACGCGTCCCGCCGTCCAGCCGGCGGACTCGGGCAGGTAGGGAAGTCCGGCGCGGACGGTCCAGGTGACGCCGTCGAACTTCGAGCCCGGTCCCTGGCGTCGACGGGCGAACCTCGACGCCAGCTCCTGCTGGTGGGCGCCGAGGATGTTCACCCCCCCCGGTCACCCGGCTGGAGATGGGCCAGCAGCCCCGAGGCGCGGTCAAGGGCGAAGCTCACCAGCGGAGGGTCGAGCGAGAGCGAGGCGAAGCTCGACACGGTGCTGCCGTGCGGTCGCGCGTCGGCGGCCGTCGCCGTGACCACGGTGACCGGGGCGCACACCCCGCTCATCAGCTCGGTAAAGGTCTCTCGGTCGATCATCGCAGGCCTCCCGTTGGGCTGGAATCCGTCTGCCGGGATGCGCGGCCTCGTGCAGCACCGCGTCCGACATCAGGAAGTAGACTCCGGCTCCCGGGGCGGCCGCTTGGTCCGCCGGCTCAGGATTCCGGTCTCCCGTTGGTCTGCCGGGCCGGGTCGCGGCCGGTAATCGGGCTCACCGCTCGACGTCGCGCGGCAGGAGCACCGCGTCCCCCAGTTCCTCGGCGAGTGCCAGGGCGGTGTGGAGGGTGAAGCGGCGGTCGTCGAGGTCGTGCCCCAGCACCTCCTGGGCCCGTTTCACGCGGTAGGTCACGGTCCCCCTGGCCACGTGCAGGCGTCGGGCGACATCCACGAGGCTGCGCTCGGCGCCGATGTAGTGGTACAGCGTGGTCCGCAGTGCCTCCATCGGCGCGCTGCGGGCGGCGAGCCCGCCGAGTTCACGTCGTACGAAGTCACCGGCCGCGTCGAGATCGGTGGCCAGCAGCGCGATGGCGGCGACGTCGGCGTAGGCGGTCGCGTGCCTCGGAGCCCGTCCGGCCTCGCGCCGCAGTCGCTCGACCCTTTCGCCGCGCTCGGCCTCGCGGTGAGAGCGGCGGAAGCCCGCGACGCCGGAACCGGGGGTCCCGAAGGCCGCCCGTATCCGCTGCCGGGACAGTGTCTCCGTGATGGTCTCCCATGAACCGGTCGGGTGTGTCCCGTCCGCCCCGTCCGCCCCGTCCGTCCCGTCCGTCCCGTCCGGAGGTACGGTTCCCCACGCCCACAACCGCCCTGAGGCCACGGGTATGACCAGCGTCGTGGTGGCGCCACGGGCCCGTAGCACCTCGATCGCCGCCGCCTGCAGCGTGGAGCCGCCCTTCGGCGAGTCCGACCACACCACCACGGCCTCGTGGGTCCGCCGCAGGTTGTAGCCGAGGACACGCGACGCCTCGCCGGCGTCCGTCGCCGCGGCATCGCTCAGCAGGGAACGCACGAGGTCGGCCCGTGCCGCGGCCGCGCTCGTGCTCCACACCTCGTGCTCCACGAGGTAGGTGCGGATCATGGTGTCGGAAAGCTCGTCGACGTAGGAGAACAGCTCGCGGGAGATCGCCGTGACCTCGTCGACCGCCTCCTCCGGGTCGACCAGCTCGGCGCAGGCCCGCAGGAACGCCTCGGTCGTGGCCGCGTGCCCGACCCGGACGCCGTGCAACACCCGCTCGAGCGGTATGGCCCGGTGAACGAACTCGCGGATGCCCTCCAGGATCGCCTCACCGGTGGGCGGGGCGGCTGCCGGGCCTTCCACCAGAGTGAACAGCGCCCGCAGGGTGGTCGCTTCATTGCCCCGGCGGAGCATCTCGACCGCGGCCGGACTACCGCCGAGGACCGGCACCTCGCCGACGATCCGCCGCAAGACCACGGAATTCAGCTCGATCGCCCAGCGCACGGGGTCCGCGCCGACGCGCGCGACGGCGTCCTCGACGACCGCGCGCGGGCTTGCCGCCCGGTCGAGGTCGACCTCACCCCGCGGGCCCAGCCGCGCGATCCAGGCCCGCCGCAGCGGCCGACCGGTCTTGGTCACACTGCCATACTCAGGCCAACCCGAGGGGCTGATCAACTGGGGATCACCGAAGCCGTCGTTCGGCAAAACCGAACGACGTGGTAGAAGAGTCCGGCCGCTCGTCGTGGTTCGAACACTATGAAGTGACGGGAGAACGGAAGTGAACCTGCGCCAGATGGAGTGCTTCCTCGCCGTCGCGGACGAACTGCATTTCCGGCGGGCCGCCGACCGTCTGCACCTGGCTCCACCCAGTGTCAGCGGGGCCGTCGCCGGCCTGGAACGCAGCCTCGGCAGCCGACTCGTCGAGCGTACGAGCCGGCGGGTGCGACTGACGCCCTTCGGCGCCGAGTTCGCGGCCGCGATCCGGCAGCCCATCGAGGCGTTGCACCAGGCCCACCGGGCCGCCCGCCTGCGCTCGGCGCACCGTGACCTCGTCGTCGCCCACACCCCGGAGCTGGGGCAGCTGATCCTGCCAGGACTGGTCGACGCCTGGCCCGGCGCCGCCGCCGACGACGAGGCCCGGGGCCGCTGGCGTCCGGTCCCCATGCACACCCCCGAGCAACTCGCCGCCGTGGCGGACGGCGAGGTGGACGTGGGCCTGTGCTGGTCGGTCCCCGAGCAACCCGGGATCGCCAGTGCCGTGCTCGGCGCGTTCCCGCTGGTGGCCGTGTTGCAGGCGTCGGACCCGCTGGCAAGCCGCCACGAGGTGGCGCTCACCGACCTCCGCACCCGGCAGATCCTGATCACCCCGCGTGCCGACAACCCCTACCTCGAGAGCCGGCTGCAGGCGGACATCATCCGGGCCGGCATCCCCCGTACGCACATCGAGGAGGCGGGGCGCTACGACGAGCTGGCCGTGCACGTGGCCACGCGCGGGCACGTGGGGGTCCACCCCGGGCCGATCGCGTTGACCAACTCCCTGCCCGCTGTTGTGTTCCGTCGGATCGCCGACGCCTCCGACAGTGTCCGGATCTGCGCGATCAGCCGCGCCGAGGCCCGCACCAGTTCCATCGCGGCGCTCGTCGCGAGCCTGCGGTCGATCGTCGGCTCGCTCGACATCGACGACAAGCTGACTTGACCCACCTGGAGTACCGCTGGGTGCGTGGCGCCGCTGGAAGCGGCGCCCCGCACTGTCCGGCCGCTCGTCTCCGCTGCTGTGCGTGGCGCTGCTCAGCCGGCGGGAGGGGCGAAGAGCGCGTCGAGTTCGGTGAGCAGCGGCTTCGGGTCCAGGGAGAAGTACATGTGGTCGCCGGACAGCTCGATCAGTTCGGTGGGCCGCGAGGTGGCCTTCACCCAGAGTTCCGCGTCCTGCCGGGACACCAACTGGTCGTCGGCCCCGCGCAGCACGGTGAGGGGGATCGGCAGCAGGTCGGTGGAGCTGGGTGTGTACCGGTCGCTGATGCCCAGGTCCGCCCGCAGCGACGGCAGCAGCAGCCCGCGCAACTCGGCGTCGTGGAACGCGGGGTGGAGGTCCGGTCCGGCGGGGCGTACGGGATCCCGGCCGGACACGGTTTCGGGGTCCGCCAGTGGTCGCAGTCGGGAATCGGGCCGAGGCCGCGGGGCCTACATGTCGGCCAGGTGCATCCGGCAGTGCGCTGGGCGCCGACGGGAGTCCGCCGCGCGGAAGCAGTCCCACGCCGTTGTGGTGGCTTCAGGTCGTACGGTCCCGCCTGCGTTGCCGGTGTCGCCTGATGTCGGGGCGGCCGATGTGGCCCGCCGCGCGCTGGGACTCGCCGAGCCAGATGTGCGGTACGCGGCTCCGGACCGCCTCGACCACCGGCCGCTGGTTGGGGGCGGTGAGGGTGATGCGGTGGCGCAGGCGGGGAAGACCCGGGTGGAGCGGCTCCTCGTCGCGGACCAGGCTCCACAGGAGCGGGTCGTCGCGGTCGATGGTGCCGGTGGGGTACAGCTCCAGGGAGTAGATCTTGCCGTTGCGCCCGAACTCGCTCCAGTAGAGGGCGACTCCGGCGAGGGTGTTCCAGGGAATGACCTTCTGGTGGCCTCCCTTGTCGAGCCAGAAGCCGGTGTGGTCGATGAGAATCCTGCTGCGGCGGTTCGCCCAGAAGGGGATGAAGAGGGCGACGCCGAGAACACCGAGGACCACCGCGAGCGCGAGTCCCACGTACCCGGTGACGGTGGCCTCTCCCTTCTGCTTCCCGGTGGCGACCAGGACGGCGCCGAAGATGCCGACGGCACCGATGGTCATGAGGGCGATGGAGCAGGGGAGTCCGGTCAGGGCGCTGCGGCGGCCGACACGTATGACCGTGGCGTCCGGCGCGGGGGAGGGGGTGTGCGGCGACGACATGGTGCGTGAGCTTAGGCGATGCCTAGCCGCGCGCGGTCACGGCCTTGAGTTCGGCCAGCGATTCCCGCATCAACTGCGACATCTCACGTTCCTCCGGTGCCGTCAGCCAGAGCTCGAAGCCGACCTTGAAGACGGCGATTCCCGCCTCAGCGGTCAGGGTCGCGGCCGGCTCCGCGACACCGCGTCGGCGCAGGGCGTCGGCGAGCGCGGTTGACATCGAGGCGAGCTTGATCAGCTCGCGCTCCTGGAGTTCCGCGTTCGCCACGATGACGGCCTGTCGCTGCCGGGCGTGCTCGCGGCGACCGTCGAACACCGTGGAGACCGCCTCGAGCCCCGCCGTTATCGCGTCGATCGGCGCCACGGACTTCGGTGCCTCGGCGACCGCGGTCACGAACAGCTCCTGCAGCGCACTTGATCCGTCGAACAACACCTCGCGCTTGTCGGCGTAGTGCCGGAAGAAGGTCCGCTCGGTGAGGCCGGCCCGTTTGGCGATCTCCGCCACTGTGGTCTGTTCGTAGCCCAGCTCGCCATAGAGCTCCAACGCCGCCTTCGCCAGGCGTCCGCGCGCGTCCGGCTCCCATCTACCCATGCTCGGATCCTACCGCGATGACAGTGACTGACATCGGGTGCTACGGTCTGATGGCAGTCACTGACATCGATGATTCGGGGTATCTCTCATGCGCGTCTTCGTGACCGGTGCGTCCGGTTGGATCGGCTCCGCCGTCGTTCCCGAGCTCATCGGCTCGGGGCACCAGGTTGTCGGGCTCGCCCGCTCCGACGCCTCCGCCGCCGCCCTCACCGCCGCCGGGGTGGAAGTGGTCCGCGGCACCGTTGACGACCTCGACGTCCTGGGGAGCACCGCTGCCGCGTCGGACGGTGTGATCCACCTCGCTTTCAAGCACGACATCGCCTTCAGCGGCGATTTCCGGGGTGCTGCCGAGGCCGACCGCCGCGCCGTCGACACCTTCGGCGACGCGCTCTCCGGCACCGACCGCCCCTTCGTCCTCGCCTCCGGTGTGCTCGGCCTCGCGTCCGGGCGTGTGGTGACCGAACGGGACACGCCCACGATTGACGGTTCGCCGGCCTCGGTCCGGTCGGCCACCGCCCAGGCGGTGCTCGCACTCGCCTCGCGCGGCGTGCGCTCGTCCGTGGTGCGACTGTCTCCGACCTGCCACGGTGACGGGGACAACGGCTTTATGGCGGCCCTGGTCGCCATCGCCCGAGCCAGGGGTGTCTCCGGCCACATCGGCGACGGCGCCAACCGCTGGCCGGCCGTCCACCGCCTCGATGCCGCACGGCTGTTCCGCCTGGCGGTCGAAAAGGCCCCGGCGGGATCGGTGCTGCACGGCGTCGCGGAGGAGGGTGTCCCGATCCGGGACATCGCCGAGGCGATCGGCCGTCACCTCGAGGTACCGGTTACGCCTGTGACCCCCGAGGCCGCGGCCGAGCACTTCACCTGGCTCGGCGGCTTCCTCGGCCAGGACGTCCCGGCGTCGAACGCCCTGACCCGCGAACTGCTGGATTGGCGGCCGACTCACCCCGGCCTCCTCGAAGACCTCGACAAGGGGCATTACTTCCGAGTCCCCGCCACCCCCGCCTGACCCACATCCGCCACGACGGGCTCCGGGTCATCTCCTGTGCGTGCGGGCCGAATACGGCGTGTTAAACTCCGAACCGGCTTCTCACCGTTGGGCTTTCCGCCTCGCCAACCAGCTTCACCCGGGTCCCGATGACACGGGGAAGGTGGAAGTCACTCATCACATCCTGGAAAAGGGTGTTCTGTGATGGTGGCGACGTGTGTCGACCCTTCTGGTTCTTTCCGAGCCTCTGGGGATCTGCCCGGGGCCGTGTTCCGGCCATATCACCGATCCGGCATCAGCGGCCCGGTCCGTGTCACCACCCCGCAGACGGTTCCCCTCAGGGAGGTCTCCGGAGTGCCGGAAGTCAAATCCCCCGAGCAACCCGCCACGCAACGTCCGTGGCGGGTTCTCGCCATCATGTGCATCGGCTTCTTCATGTCGTTGCTCGACGGATCCATCGTCAACGTAGCCATCCCCACGCTGATCCACAGCATGGACGCCTCCTACGACCAGGTGCTGTGGGTCATCGACGGCTATCTGCTCCTCTTCTCGGTGCTGCTGATCACCACCGGGCGGCTGGGCGACATCTTCGGATACCGGCGGCTGTACGTGATCGGCATCATCACCTTCACCATCGCCTCGGCGCTGTGCGGGCTGGCCGGTTCACCGCCCCAGCTGCTGGCCGCCCGGCTGCTGCAGGGAGTGGGCGGCGCGCTGTTGTTCCCGCAGGTCATCTCGTCGATCCTGACGATCTTCCCGCCGCAGCTGCGCGGCAGGGCGTTCGGCCTGTTCGGTGCGATCGTCGGCTTCGCCCCGATCGTCGGCCCGGTCCTCGGTGGCTTTCTGCTCGCCCACCTCGGCTGGCGCTGGATCTTCTTCATCAACGTTCCGATCGGAATCGCCACCGCCGTGCTGGCGCTGACGTTCGCCCCGCCCATGCGTTCGGAACGCCGACACCGACTCGACCTGGTCGGCGTCGCGCTGGCCACCTCCGGACTGAGCGGCATCGTGTTCGGCCTGATCGAAGGAGAACGCTACGACTGGGGCAGCATCACCGGGCCGATCAGCATCACCTCGGTCATCGTCGCCGGTGTCGCGCTGCTGGCGGTGTTCGTCCTCCGGCAGCACCGACAGCGGGACGAGCCCCTGATGCCACTGGCCCTGTTCCGCGCGCGCAATTTCGCGGTCGGCAACTGGGTCGGGTTCGTCTTCCAACTGGGCATGATCGGCATCATGTTCGTGCTGGTGCTGTACCTGCAGATGGCACGCGGGTACTCGGCGCTGGAGACCGGCCTGGTGGTGCTGCCGAACGCCGTGCTCACCGCCGTCGGCTCGATGTACGCCGGGCGGCTGTCGGACACGTTCGGCGGCAAATACATCCTGCTGACGGGGATGACACTGCTGGCCGTCGGCCTGCTGGTGCTGGCCGCCATGGTCGGCCCCAGCAGCGGCGCATGGAGCCTGCTGCCCGGTTTGACCATCATCGGGATCGCTAGCGGCGCCACATTCGCACCACTGCAGCAGGCCACCATGGACGGCGTCGATCCCCGGCTGGCCGGGGCGGCCTCCGGAGTCTCCAGCACCACCCGGCAGATCGGCGGTGTCCTCGGCACCGCCGTGCTGGGCGCCCTGCTGTCGGCCCGCCTCTCCTCGACCCTGCGCGGCGAGGCCGGGAAACGGGCCGGTCGGCTACCGGAGGATCTGCGTGCCCAGTTCATCGACAACAGCACCGCCGCCGCACATGACTACCGTCCGCCCACGCCACCCCACGGTCTGAACCCCGCCACGACCGGCCTGTACGAACGCGTCACCGCCGACACGTTCGCCACCGGCTTCGTCAACGCCATGCAGACCGCCCTCGTGGCATGCGCCGTGGTCCTGGTGGCCGCCGCCCTGTGCTGTTTCCTGTTCAGCCCGCACAGGAAGCCGACGGCCATGCCCGCCCCTGGGCAGCGAGCCGGAACCACACCGCACGACTGACCCGGCGATGACAACGGCCGCGGCCCGGTGGCCGCGGCCGTTGTCGCCTCAGCGGCTTTATCGATGGCCGCCATAGCCGGTTCGCGCCGGGGCCCGGCTCCCGCCCAGCCCGCTGGGCGGGAGCGCCTTCGGTCATCTGCCCCGCGGCTGGGGACGACTTGGCTTGGCCCACAGCGAGCGCACGTGGCCGAGGTGGCGGGCCATGCACGTCTCGGCGCCCATCACGTCACCCGCGACCATCAGGTCGAGGAGCTCGATGTGCTCTTCGGCGGACGGGATCAGCTGGTCGCGCTCGTCCAGTGTGGTCAGTCCGTACAGGCGTGAGCGCTTGCGCAGGTCGCCGACGGTTTCGACGAGCCGGTCGTTTCCGGCGAGCGCGAGCAGGGAGAGATGGAACTGACGGTCGGCCTCCAGATAGCCGATGAGGTCGTGCTCGCGCGCGGCGCGCACGATGTCCTCCGCCACCGGGCGCAGCGCTTCCAGGTCCTCGCGGGCGGCGCTGCGGGTGATCCGGCCGATCATGGGGACTTCGATCAGGGCGCGGATCTCGGTGTACTGGTCGAGGTCGCGTTCGTTGACCTCGGTGACGCGGAAGCCCTTGTTGCGCACCGGTTCGACGAGGCCCTCGCGGGCCAGGTCGAGCATCGCCTCGCGCACCGGCGTCGCGGAGATGCCGAAGTCCTCGGCCAGGCCCGGTGCCGAGTAGACCTCGCCGGGGCGCAGTTCGCCGGAGATCAGCGCGGCGCGCAGGGCGTGGGCCACCTGGTCGCGCAGCCGCTCCCTGGTGGTGATGAGGTTGCGCTGCTTGAGGTGGCCCATGACGGTTGGTGTTCCCTTCGTGCCCCGTGCCTTCACGGCCGAGAGGATCACCAGGGTACAATGTCATGTTGTTCTCGCGGGTGCCCGTGTGCGGATGCGGCTACCGCTACCGATTCAGCGACTCTCGATCAGTTCCCCCATCCATGTCTCGATCGCGTCCGGGGTGCGCGGCAGGGCGCCTGACATCAGCCGTGCTCCTTCGGCGGTGATGACCAGGTCGTCCTCGATGCGTACCCCGATGCCCCGCAGTTCGTCGGGGAGCGTCTCGTCGTCGGCCTGGAGGTAGAGGCCGGGCTCGACCGTCAGCACCTGACCCTCCGCCAACACCCCGTCCAGATAGCTTTCCGCCCGTGCCTGGGCGCAGTCGTGGACGTCGAGCCCGAGCATGTGTCCGCTGCTGCACAGGGTGTAGCGACGGTGGAAGTCGCCCTCGGGGCTTTTGAGCACACCCCATTCCGTGAGCCCTTCCGCGATCACGCGCATCGCGGCCCGGTGGAAGTCACGGAAGCTCGCGCCCGGCCTGAGCGCTGCGATGCCTGCCTCCTGGGCGGCGAGCACGAGGTCGTACACCTGCCGTTGCACGGGGGAGAACCGCCCGGAGAGCGGGAGGGTGCGCGTGATGTCGGCGGTGTAGAGGCTGTCCGTCTCCACGCCCGCGTCCAGAAGCAGCAACCGCCGTGCGTCCAGGGGTCCGTCGTTCCGTGTCCAGTGCAGGACGCAGGCGTGGGCACCGGACGCCACGATGGTCTCGTAGCCGGTGCCGTTGCCCTCCGCGCGGGCGCGCAGGCCGAAGACGCCCTCGATCCAGCGCTCGCCGCGTGGATGGGCGAGGGCGCGCGGCAGGGCGCGTACCACGTCTTCGAAACCGGCGGCCGTGTGGTCCACGGCGAGCTGGAGCTGCCCCACTTCCCAGGCATCCTTGATCAGCCTCAACTCGCTCAAGGCCGCGGACAGTTCGGCGTCCGCCGTGGCGTCGCGGCCCGGTGGCAGGTCCGCCTGGTCGCCGATGACGGCACAGCGGATGCCGGTCATGCGCGCGGTCTCGTCGAGGTCGGGGCGCCGGCCGACCCAGAACTCGCCGTAGCGTCGGTCCCGGTAGAAGCCGTCATCGGTGCGCGGCGAGCGGGGCCGCACATACAGGACCGCCTCATGCCGGTGGGGCCCGTCCGGCTCCAGGACCAGGACATGCCCGGCCTGCTCTTCGCCGGTCAGACCGGTGAGCCAGGCGTACGCGCTGTACGGCCGGAAGCGGTGGTCGCAGTCGTTCGAGCGGACCTTCAGCTCGCCCGCGGGGATGACCAGCCGCTCACCCGGGAAGCGGGCGGACAGCCGGGCGCGGCGAGCGGCGGTGAAGTCGGCGGCGGCCGGCCGGATGTCCGCGGGCAGCGGTATCGGCGCCCAGTCACCCGCCATGAAGACCTCGAACTCCGGTGAGACGGGCAGGTCATGGCCGGCCGTCCGAGGTGCGCCGGTCAGGGGATCGTGCATCGGTCCTCCTTGATCCGTACGTTGACAAGCTCTCCGCGATCCATCGCGTCGAGGGCCTTGCACCCTGTGCAATTTCACATTATTACGTTACGCATCACATGGCACCACGCGCTCTCATGCGCAGCCCCGCACAGGGCAGTTCAGGCCCTGAAGCGCCGCTGCCCCGTAGCCCTTGCCACCTCCCCCACAGGAGCCAACGGTGTTCCAATCGAGAAAACCGCGCGGATGCACGCGCGGAAGCCTGCTCACCGCCCTGGCGGCGGTGACGCTCTGCGTGACGGCGACCCCGTCCGGTCACGCGGCCGTCCCCGCTCCCGGGCGGGCTTCGGCGTTACGGCCGGCCGCCTCGCCCGACCCCTTCGACAGGGTCGACCGCCTGGCCAAGGCCCCGGGCCGGGTACGGAAGGTCCCGGCCCCCGGCGGCCTCACCGGTGGCGGTGTCCCCGGAGCCCGAACGCCCGAGCCGAAGAGCCGGGGTCGCGCCGGCACTCCGCACGCCACACTCGGCAAGGCATCCGTGCCCTGCACGCTCGACGGCGTCACAGGCCTGCCCCCGGAGCGGTTCGCCGACTTCCTGGCCGACCCCGCCGTCACCGCCGACGGCTGTCTGCGCTCGATCCTGTGGACCTGGGACCAGCGACTCGTCCCCGTCATGTCGGACGAGCATGTCCAGGCCGTCTCCCGCCGGGTCACCCAACTCGCCGCCTCCCACGACGGCAAGGACGGCAGCCATCTGCTGGAGATGTTCACCTACCTGCACGCGGTGGCGTACCAGGACTTCTCACACGACGAGATCGACATCACCGACGCGCCGACCGTCGACGCCATGCGCGAGGCTGTCGACGCCTTCGGCTCGGCCGCCCATACCTTCGACGTCACCCGCCCCAACGCCGAGACCTTGCGCGAAGCGCTCGACGCGGCCTCCGCCCCCGGCCTGCGTCAGCACCAACTGCCTCTGATCAAGCGGGTTCTGGCCACCATGGACGCCCAGCACCCCGATACCGCCCAGGACTCCTCCTGGGCCGGTGCCGCCCTCGCGGCGCTCACCGTGAACTACCTCGGCGTGTATCCCGGCAACAAGGACGCCGCCTTCCACGCCGCGGTGACGGCCGACCCCTCATACCGGGCGACCTTCAGCTCCTTCGCCGGCTACACCCACCTCAAGGACGGGCCCAACGCCTGGGTGATACGCGACGCACTCAGCGAGTACGGCCGCTTCGGCCAGATCGAAGGGCTCCGCGACGAGATCGTCTCCGGCCTCGGCAACCTCCTGGACACCACCGCCCACAACTTCGGGGACAGCAGCGCACCCTGGGCGAAGGTCGCCACCTGGCTGGGGGTGTTCGGAGCCTGCGCCCCGTACCACGTGTGCAAGGACGACATCGAGAAGCGTCTGTTCCCGTACACGTACGCCTACGGCATCGACGGCACCGACGGCATTCAGGTCCGCACCGCCCTCGACCGGGACACCGTCGACCAGCTTTACTACGCGAGCAAGCAGGTCAAGGCGCAGTTCCACCGTGTGCTCGGCACGGAGACGCCCCTCGCGGACGACACCAACACCACGCTGCACATCGTCCTGTACGGCTCCCGCGCCGACTACGAGAACTTCCACCCGCTCCTCACCGGCATGGACACCAACAACGGCGGCGTCTACATCGAGCGGGGGGCGACCTTCTACACGTACCAGCGTCGCGTCCCGCAGGACTCCACACTGACCCTGGAGGAGCTGTTCCGCCACGAGTACACCCATTACCTCAACGGTCGCTGGGCGGTGCCCGGACTCTTCGGCGAGGGACCCTGGTACGAGGGCGACCGGACCACCGCGATGGACGAGGGCACCGCCGAGTTCTTCGACGGCGCCACCCGCGACGACGGCATCCGGGTCCGCAAGTCCCTGGTTCAGGGGATCATCGACGACACGGCCGGCGGCGGACCGCGCATGACCGTGAACCAGCTCCTGCACGCGACGTACGACGGCGACGGCTTCCGCTTCTACGACTACGCGGGCACGTTCTTCGAGTTCCTGTGGCTCGAACACCCCTCCCTCTTGCGGGAGATGTACCGCGACCTGCGCTCCGACGATCCGGCGGCCTTCGGCGTCTGGCGCGACCGGCTCGGCGGGGACGCGGGGCTGCAGAGCGCGTACGACCGCTTCCTCGATCAGCAGATCGCCCACGTCGGCGACTCGTACGTGCCCCACACCACCTACACGCCCCTGGGCGAGCTCCGTGACACCTCGGCCGACCAGATTCGCTCCTCCTTCACCGCGATGACCGCGTCCGACCCGAGCTGCCGTGCCACCGGCGCGCCGGAGCGTCCCCGATTCGTCTGCACGGGCCGGATCACCGCGAACCTGACCGATGCCGGCGACACGGACGCGGTCTTCGAGGACATGTCCGAGACGGTCGACTACTTCATCCTCGACCGGGCCGCGGGCGGCGACAACAACTTGACCGACATGAACTGCTGGTTCGGCGAGGTGGACATCTGGTCCAACCAGCGCGCGGGCACATCGGACTACACCTGCGAGGGTCCCCTCCGCGGCTGACGTGTCACCAGCAGCGAGGCCGCGCTCCTGGCTCATTGCTTCCTGAGTCGGGGGCGCGGCCGCTGTCGGCCGTGGCTCAGGGGGACGTGGTCCAGCGTGGCGCGGTCTCGGCCCACTCGGTGTCCCACTCGGCGAGATTGCGCCGGCGCAGGACCACGTCGGCGCAGCGGTAGGCGGCGGCACCGGCCGGAAGCCCCTCAATGGGGGCACCGTCACGAACGGGCTTTCAGGCCGTCCAGGGTGAGGTCGAGCAGGCGTTCTGCCCGTTCGCGGTGTTCGGGCTCGGGTGAGGTGAGGGCGATGCCTTCGAGGGCGGCACCCATGTCGGTGGGGCTGATGTCGGTGCGAATCGTCCCGGCGGCCGTACACGCGTCCATCAGGGTGGTGATGGCAGCCTGGATCATGTCCCGGCTGTGGCCATAGGGGTTGCTTCCCGCGGCGGCGATGGCCCGCAAGGCGTCGGCCATGCCGAATTTCGCGGTGACGTAGTCCAGGAAGAGGCGTGTCCAAGCGCGCAGGGCTTCGTAGGGTGGCTTCTCGTTGAGCAGATCGGGGACGGCGTCGCACAGCTGAGCCACCTCGTTGCGGTAGACCGCCTCGATCAGAGCCTCACGGGTGGCGAAGTTTCGGTACAGCGTCGCGCTGCCCACGCCCGCCTCCTTGGCGATGCGCTCCAGGTGCGCGTCCAGCCCCTCCTCGGCGAACACGCGCACCGCGGCCGCGAGGATCTTGTCTCTGTTGCGCCGCGCGTCAGCTCGCAACGGGCGTTGTGCACTGTCGGCCATCAGTGGTTGCCGTTTCCTCTCCGGTCCCCTTCACCTTGCTAAGCGGAGGCGCGCCCAGGCCTGAGCGTAAGTGGGGGAGCCCCCATTTCCACTGTAGGTCATGGTCTGATCTGCGCATATCCCCTTTGGAGGACGTTGGCCATGTCAGGTATCGAAGGCAAGGTCGTAGCGATCACGGGTGCCAGCAGCGGCATCGGGGCGGCGACGGCGACCTACCTCGCCGAGAAGGGCGCCCGGCTCGTACTCGGGGCCCGACGGGAGGACCGGTTGCACACGGTGGTGGACCAGATCACGGCGCAGGGCGGCTCGGCCGTCGGGACCGTCATCGACGTGACGCGCCGCGAGGACCTCAAGCGCCTGACGGACATGGCGGTCGACCGGTTCGGCCGGCTCGATGTGCTGGTCTCCAACGCCGGCACGATGGCGGTGTCACCGTTTGACGAGCTGCGCCAGGACGACTGGGACACGATGGTCGCGACGCACATCACCGGTCTGCTGAACGGTATCGGTGCGGCACTTCCCGTCTTCCGGCGGCAGAACTCCGGCCAGTTCGTCAACATCGCCTCCACCGCGGCCTACGTCGTGAAACCCCCGCAGGCCGTCTACGCGGCCACCAAGACGGCGGTGAAGGTGCTGACCGAGGGACTGCGGCAGGAGTCGGGACCCCATCTGCGCGTCACCCTCGTCTCACCCGGATTCACCAACACCGAGGGCGTGGGCAAGGGGGCGAGTCCCGAGGCAGCGGCGGCGGCAGCCCGGCAGCGCGACGAGATGGCCATCCCGCCCTCCGCCATCGCGTCCGCGATCGGTTACGCGATCGAGCAGCCCGTCGGCATCGACATCAGCGAGGTCGTCGTCCGGCCCACCGTGCAAGCCTGACAACCGGGGGAGACAACCACGTCTCCGGAGCGGTCGGCTCAAGCTGCCTTCACGAGAACCTCGACCACTACGCGGAGTTCAGGGTCCGAGCGGCACACCGACCGGCTCCGGTCACCGGTCGCCCGCTGACCCGAGCCCTCTGCCGGAGGCGGTGGTTCAGGCCGCCGGGGTGACGGGCACCGTGGCCATCTCGGCGGCCTGGCGCAGCGCCTCGACCATGCTGCCCGCCTCCGCCGTGCCCGTTCCGGCGATGTCGAAGGCGGTGCCGTGGTCGACGGAGGTGCGGATGACGGGCAGGCCGACGGTGAGGTTGACACCCGCCTCGATGCCCAGGACCTTGACCGGGCCGTGGCCCTGATCGTGGTACATCGCCACGATCAGGTCGTAGTCGCCGCGTGCGGCGAGGAAGAAGGCGGTGTCGGCGGGGAGCGGACCCCGGGCGTCGACGCCGTCGGCGCGCAGCTTCTCCAGGGCCGGGACGATCTTCTCGTCCTCCTCGCCGTAGCCGAACAGGCCGTTCTCGCCCGCGTGCGGGTTGATACCGCAGACACCGATGACGGGGTTCGGGGTGCCGGCGCGGACCATCGCCTCGTGGCCGCGGCGCACGGTGCGCTCGACGAGGCCGGGCTCGATGCGGTGGACGGCGTCAATCAGGCCGATATGCGTGGTGACGTGGATGACCTTCACCTTCTCGGTGGAGAGCATCATCGAGACCTCCTCGGTCCCGGTGAGATGGGCGAGGAGTTCGGTGTGGCCGGGGTAGAGGTGGCCCGCGGCGTGCAGGGCCTCCTTGTTGAGAGGGGCGGTGCAGATGGCGTGCACCTCGCCCGCCACGGCGAGCTCGGCGGCGCGCTCGATGTACGCGTACGCGGCGCCCCCCGCGACCGTCGACAGCTCGCCCCAGGGCAGATCGGCGGGGAGCAGTCCGAGGTCGACCACGTTGACGCGGCCGGGTGTGAACTCCGCGTCGCGCGGGTGGTCGACGGCGGCGATCTCGCAGTCCAGGCCGAGGACGCGGGCGGCCTCGCGCAACCGCCGCGCGTCACCGATGACGACGGGGCGGCAGCGGGTCAGGACGGCGTCGTCGAGCAGGGCCGCGACGACGACCTCGGGGCCGATACCGG
>NZ_JAAAYH010000164.1:0-17723 GCF_018035285.1 Streptomyces sp. MK37H
GGATGTGGTGGCGGTGCTGCTGGGGATTGCCAAGGCGGGCGCGGGGTTTGTTCCGGTGGATCCGGCGTATCCGGCCGAGCGGGTCGAGTGGATGATCGAGGATGCCGGGCCGGTGCTGGTGATGTGCTCCGAGGAGACTCGGGGGTTGGTTCCGGCCGGGGTCGAGTGCATCGTGTGGGATCCGTCCGCAGTTCAATCCGCCGACGCGGACGCCGACGCCGACGCGGACGCGGCCCCGGCGCCGGTGGTCTCCGTGAGCGTGGACGACGTGGCGTACGTGATCTACACGTCGGGCTCGACGGGCCGTCCCAAGGGCGTGGCCGTCACGCATCGCGGCATCGGGAACCTCGTCAGCGCGCAGATCGACCGGTTCGACGTGGGCGCTGATGCGCGGGTGCTGCAGCTGGCGTCGCTGAGTTTCGACGCTTCGGTGTGGGAGCTGTTCATGGCGCTGCTCTCGGGCGCCGCCCTGGTCATGGCGGACCCGGACAGGCTCCCGCCCCACGGTTCGCTGGGCGCGACGGCCACGGTGCTGGGCGTCACGCATGTGACGGTGTCGCCGTCGGTGCTGGCCACGGTGGAGGAGTTGCCCGAGAGTCTTGGCACGGTGGTGGTGGCCAGCGAGGTGTGCCCGCCGTCGTTGGTGGAGCGGTGGGCGCCGGGGCGGCGGATGGTCAATGCGTACGGGCCGACCGAGGTCACCGTATGCGCGACGATGAGCCGGCCCCTGGAGGCGTTCGGCTCGGGCCCGGTGCCCATCGGGCGGCCCATCACCAACACCCGGGCATTCGTCCTCGATGAGCGTCTCCACCCCGTCCCCGCAGGTGTGCTGGGTGAGCTGTATGTCGCGGGTCCGGGCCTCGCACGCGGTTACCTCGGCCGCCCCGGCCTGACCGCTGAGCGCTTCGTCGCGTGCCCCTTCACGGGCGGGCGGATGTATCGCACGGGCGACCTCGCCAAGTGGACCGCGGACGGCCAACTCGTCTTCGGCGGCCGCGTGGACGACCAGGTCAAGGTGCGTGGCTTCCGGGTCGAGCCCGGTGAGATCGAGACCGCCCTCGCCGCCCACCCGGGCGTCGGCCAGGTGGCGGTCATCGCCCGGGAGGACCGTACGCGGGACAAGCGGCTCGTCGCTTACATCGTGCCGGACGGCTCGGTGGATGTGCCCCAGTTGCGGACGTTTCTCGCTTATCGGCTGCCCGACTACATGATCCCGGCCGCGTTCGTGACGCTCGACGCGCTGCCCATCACGGTGAACGGCAAGCTGGACCGCGCCGCCCTCCCCGCTCCCGACTTCACCGGCGCGGCAACGGCGGGACGTGGCCCCGAGACGCCCACCGAGGAGCGTCTCTGCGCGCTGTTCGCCGAGGTGCTCGGCCTGGACGAGGTGGGCGCCGAGGCGTCGTTCTTCGAGCTCGGTGGCGACTCGATCCTGGTGATGAAGCTGATCGCCCAGATCCGTGCCGTCCTCGGCGCCGAGGTCAGCATCCGCGCGCTGTTCACCGCCCCGACGGTGGCCGACGTGGCCCGGCTGCTCGACGGTACGGAGGACGGCACCGCCCCCATCGACTCCGACGAGACCGGCCTGTTGTTGCCGCTCCGGACCGAAGGCGACCGGCCGCCCGTGTTCTGCGTCCACCCGAGCACCGGGCTGGGGCGCTGCTACGCGGAACTCACGGACCACCTGCCGCCGGACCACCCGGTCTACGCCTTGCAGGCCCGCGGCTTCGGCACGGATGAGTCACTGCCACGGACGGTCGAGGAGATGGCCGCGGACTACGTGGCGAGGATCCGGACCGTGCAGCCGGCCGGGCCCTATCACCTCCTCGGCTGGTCGTTCGGTGGCACCGTGGCCCATGCGATGGCGGCGCTGCTGCAGCAGCAGGGCGAAGTGGTGGACCTCCTGGCCAGTCTCGATGGCTACCCCGGCGTAGACGAGGCGGAGCCGACCGGCGAGCCCGCCGGCCGGCCCGCCGAAGGGCCCCGCGGCGGGCGGCGCGGGCAGGTGCGGATGCTCTCCGAGATCCAGAGGGTCAACGCGAACAACAACCGGCTCCTCCAGCACCACACGCCCGGCGTCTTCCGCGGAGAACTGCTGCTCTTCGTCGCCACGGCGGGTGGGCCCGCGTCCGCCTCAGGGCAGCTGGCTCCGGACAGCTGGGCGCCGTACGTCGACGGGCATATCGAACCGGTCCGGATCGCCTCCGATCACGACGGGATGCTCACCGGAGAGCCCCTCGAAACGATCGGTCGCCTCATTTCCGCGCAGCTGCTGGCGAAGAATTAGGGAGAGGGTGGAGAGAGAGTATGGACGAGAAGGAGAACGCGGCCGCGGGTGAGCCGCCCGAGGGCGCGCGCCGACAGGGCAGATTAGGCATTCTGCTCGTTTCGCTGGGGGCCGCTCTGGCGATCGCGATGGTGGCGGGCGGATTGGGTTTCGCGTTCGGCTCCGACGATTCCCCGAAGTCCTCCGGTAGCGCTGGGGCGGGGGACAAGAAGGCCAAAAGCATGGCCTTCGTCGAATGCCTTCGGGACAACGGCGTGCCGGACTTTCCCGATCCCGCCGCGGACGGCTCGATTCTGCTCGACCCGAGCAGCGGCATAGACGTCAAGGGCGATGCGTACAAGAAGGCGGAGAAAGCCTGCGAGCGCCTGATGCCCGAAGGTCGCCGGGCCTCCCCGCCGCCCGGTGGGATGCCCGATCTGACGAAGTACGTGGACTGCATGCGGAAGAACGGCGTGCCCGAGTTCCCCGACCCGAAGGGCGGCGGCTTCGCCCCCGAGGAGGCCGGGATCGACGTCAAGTCGCCCGAGTTCCGGGACGCCCACAAGGCATGCCGGCAGCACCTGCCCGCAGGGGCGCCGGGGCCGGCGTAACCCCGCGCGGTGCCCTGCCGGGCGCCGCCTCTGCCCCGGTCCGCCGGACGACCCATCCGGCGGACCGGGGCTTCCGCATGCCCGGCGCGCCGGGACCTGCGCAGCTCGGGCCGTAACCCCCACTGAAACCTCGGCGAAACCGCCCCCTCGCTAAAACAGGAGGTACAGGAAATCCCGAAGGAATGGGGACAGTGGCATGGTGGTTATCACGGAGCGGCCGTCGGATGGCAGCGCCGCACCCAAGAAGAGGCTGCGGCGCACCACCGCAGTGGCGGCGCTGCTGACCGGGGTCGCCCTGCTCGCCACTGCCTGTGGCGACAACGACGAACCCGATAAGAGCGTGGCCAGCGTGGGCTCCGGGAAGAACTCGCAGTCCAAGCAGCCGGAGGCCGGTACACAAGGGGACGGGCTGAAATTCGCGGAGTGCATGCGGAAGAATGGCCTGCCCGATTTCAAGGACCCGAAGCCCGGTGAGGGCATGGGTGCCGGAATCGATCCGCAGTCGTCGGAGTTCCAGAAGGCGGAGAAAGCCTGCAAGCAGTACATGCCGGCGCCGCCCCCGCAGGAGGGCGGCGGCGGTCCGGGCGATGTGTGGCCGACCGAGGACAAGCTCAAGTACGCCAAGTGCATGCGCAAGAACGGCGTGCCCAGCTTCCCCGACCCGGACGAGAGCGGTGGCTTCAAGCTGGAGGTCGACCCGACCACACCGCAGTTCAAGAAGGCGGAGGACGCCTGCAAGCAGTACCAGCCCGAGTCCCTGCGCAACATGGAGCCCAACAAGCCCGGTGGGGGCTCGGCGTGAGTGCGACCCAGACCCCGACCGAGGACGAGGAAGCGAGCCCCCCGGAGCGGCAGAGCGCGCCACCACCGGCGCGGCGCAAGCGGCGCGGGCTGACCGCGATCGTCGTCGTGGCGATCGTGGTCGCGGCGGGCGCGGGCGTCGTCGTGGCCGATCCGTTCAAGAAGTCCGAGAAGGACTCGTCGACCAGGACCAGCGCCCCCACCGGGCTGGCGAAGGTCACCCAGGGCTCCCTTTCGGCCCGCACCCTGGAGAACGGGACGCTCGGCTACGCGGGTTCGTACGACGTCGTCAACAACGCCAAGGGCACCATCACCAAGCTGCCCGCCGTGGGCGATGTGATCAGCCAGGGCAAGGTGCTCTACCGCGTGAGCGGCAAGCCGGTGGTGATGCTCCAGGGCGCCGCCGAGCCGGTCTACCGCGATCTGGCCTATGGCGCCGAGGGCGCCGATGTGCGGCAGCTCAACGCCGCGCTCGTCAGCCTCAAGTACGCCACCAAGGCGCAGATCGACCCCGACTCGGACTACTTCAGCATGCAGACCTTCTACGCCCTCAAGGAGCTCCAGGAGGACGTCGGCCTGAAGGAGACGGGTGAACTGTCGCTCGGGCAGGCCGTGTTCCTGCCCGCCGAGGAGGTCCGGGTCATCAAGTCCGGGGCCGTACGCGGCGGACCGGCCGGGCAGGGGCAGAACGTCCTGCAGGTCTCCTCGACCAAGCGGCAGGTCACCGTCGAGCTCAACGCCAGCCAGCAGACCGGGGTGGCGGTCGGCGACAAGGTGACCATCACCCTACCCAACGGCAAGTCGACCGACGGCGAGGTGTCATCGGTGGGGAAGGTGGCGAAGCAGGCCGACGACAAGACCACCATCGAGGTGCAGATCAAGCCGAAGGACCCGAAGGCCACCGGTGGGCTCGACCAGGCGCCCGTCCAGGTGGCCATCGTCTCCGACACCGTGAAGGACGTGCTGTCGGTGCCCGTGAACGCGCTGCTGGCGCTCGCCGGAGGCGGTTACGCCGTCGAGGTCGTGGACGCGGGCGGCAAGCACAAGCTGATCCCGGTGCGTACCGGGATCTTCGACGACAGCGAGGGCAAGGTGGAAGTCAGCGGCGCCGGACTCGGGGTCGGCCAGAAGATCGCGGTGCCCGCCTCATGACCGGTGTGGAGACCGAGACGCGGCCGGTCGACGTCCGGACCACCGGCGAGCCGGTCCTGCAACTGGAGGACGTGACCAAGGTCTATCCGGGCGCCTCCCCGGTCGTGGCGCTGGACGGAGCCGGATTCACCATCCACCGGGGCGATCTGGTGGCCATCGTGGGCCCCTCCGGCTCCGGCAAGTCGACCCTGCTGCAGGTGATGGGCACCCTGGACCGGCCGACCTCCGGCACGGTACGGGTCGTGGGGGAGGACGTGGCCGCGATGTCCGACCGGGCACTGGCCGGGCTGCGTGCCACCCGGATCGGCTTTGTCTTCCAGCAGTTCTTCCTGGCCGAGCACGCCACGGCGCTGGAGAACGTGGCCGACGGGATGCTGTACTCGGGCGTCCGGCGCCCGGCCCGGCTGTCGGCGGCCGCCGCGGCCCTGGACCGGGTCGGCCTCAGCCACCGGATCCACCACCGGCCGTCGCAGCTGTCGGGTGGCGAGCGGCAGCGGGTCGCGATCGCCCGGGCCCTGGCCGGTGATCCGGCGATCGTGCTGGCCGACGAGCCCACCGGCAACCTCGACAGCGTCGCGGGTGCCGCGATCTTCAAGCTGTTCAAGGAGCTCAACGCCGAGGGCACCACCATCGTCATGATCACCCACGATCGGGAGCTGGCCGCCCGGCTGCCGCGCCGGATCGAGGTGCTCGACGGCCGCATCGTCGCGGACGTCATGTCGGCGGAGGACCCGCTGGACATCGAGAGGCGGTTGCCATGACCTCCACGGCCACCGCCCCCGGCCGGCTCCACCCCGCCGACCTGGGCCGGACCGCCAGCGTGGGCCTGCGCACCCGCCGGATGCGGGCCGCCCTGTCGGCGCTGGGCATCGCCATCGGCGTCGCCGCGATGGTGGCGGTGCTCGGGCTGTCGTCCTCCTCGCAGGCCGGGCTGCTCGCCGAGATCGACAAGCTGGGCACCAATCTGCTGAAGGTCACTCCGGGCCAGTCGCTGGGCGGCGGGGACGCCAAACTCCCCGTCGAAGCGCCGGGAATGATCTCCCGGATCGGCCCGGTCGAGGCGGTGCAGAGCACCGGCAAGACCGACGCCGAGGCGTACCGCAGCCCGCACATCCCGAGCCTCAACACCAACTCCCTCTCGGTGAACGCCGCCAGCCTGCGCCTCCCGGCCGCGGTGCGCACCTCGATGGCCCAGGGCAGATACCTCAACGCCGCCACCGCGCGGCAGCCGGTGGCCGTCCTCGGCTGGGACGCCGCCAGCCGGCTGGGCATCTCCCGGATCCACCCGGGCATGCGCATCTGGGTCGGCGGCCAGTGGTTCTACGTGTCCGGGGTGCTCAAGCCCGCGAAGCTGACACCGGAGATCGACTCGGCGGTGCTGGTGGGCTACGAGGCCGCGAAGACGTACCTGGACTTCGACGGCCACCCCTCCACGGTGTACGTACGGTCGGACACCGACCAGGTCAAGGAGGTCCGCAACGTCCTGGCCGCCACGGCCAACCCGCAGAATCCCAGCGAGGTCAGTGTCACTCAGCCGTCGGCCGCGCTCGAGGCCCGGGCCGCCGCGCGGTCGGCGCTGGACGGACTGTTCCTCGGGCTGGGGGCGGTGGCCCTGCTCGTCGGGGGCATCGGCGTCGCCAACACCATGGTGATCTCCGTACTCGAACGCCGCTCGGAGATCGGACTGCGGCGGGCGCTCGGCGCCACCCGTGGCACCATCCGGTTGCAGTTCCTCTCCGAGGCGATCCTGCTCGCCATGCTCGGTGGCGCGGTCGGGGTGGTGCTGGGCACGCTGGCGACGTTCGTCTACGCGGGCGTCAAGGGCTGGGAGACCGTGGTCCCGGTGCTCGCCTGGGCGGGGGGACTCGGCGCGGCCGTGGCCATCGGCGCCATCGCCGGGCTGCTGCCCGCCCTGCGCGCGGCCCGGATGCCACCCACGGAGGCGCTGCGAACGGTCTGAACCGAGCCGCCCGGCACCGTGGATCCCCCGTCCCGGTGCCGGGCTTCGGGCTGCCCGATACAGGGGAGACATGTACGCCCACGGCAACGTGGTTCGGCGTTGGCCCTCACGTCCAAACGTCCAAGTGCGCATTTCTCTCTGGGAGTTGGCTCCCCGAGACTGGGCGGAACCGGTGACGGGGGAGGGCCATGGCCATGAGTGGCAGTGCGCTGGAAGAGACCATCCGTGATGTACTGATCGGCCTCGCCGTGGTCGTACCCGCTGCCATCGTCTGCGGCCGGATCGCCCAGCGGCTGCGGCAGCCGGCGGTGCTGGGGGAAATCGCCGCGGGCCTGATGCTGGGGCCCAGTCTGCTGGGGCTGCTGCCCGGGAATCCGACCGCGGCACTGTTCCCGGACCAGGCCCGCCCCTTCCTCCAGCTGCTGGCCCAACTGGGCCTCGTCCTCTTCATGTTCGGGGTGGGGTATCACCTCGACGTGGCGCAGCTGCGTGGCCGGGGCCGCCAGGTGGTGTCGGTCTCGCTCAGCTCCGTCGCCCTGCCGTTCGCCCTGGGCACGGGCCTGGCCGTCGCCTTCGCGTCCTGGGGCCTCACCGAGCAAGGGCGGATGGGGCTGCTCGGCCCGGCGCTGTTCCTGGGCGCGGCCATGTCCATCACGGCCTTCCCGGTGCTCGCCCGCATTCTGACCGACCACGGTCTGGCCCGGGAGCGCATCGGCACCATGGCGCTCGCCTGCGCCGCCCTCCAGGACCTGCTGGCATGGGGCATCCTCGCCGTCGTGGTCGTCGTGGTGAACGCCGACGGCTCCTGGCCGCTCGCCCGGATGGCGCTGCTGTCCGCCCTCTTCGTCCTCGGCATGCTGTACGTGGTCAAGCCCGCGCTGCACTGGCTGCTGGCGCCCGAGCGGCCCTGGAACCGGGACAGCACACTCGTCCAAGGCGTGGTCTTCAGCGGTCTGCTGCTGTCGGCCTGGGCCACCGACGCGATGGGACTGCACACCGTGTTCGGCGCCTTCGTCTTCGGTGCCGTCGTACCGCGCCGCCTGCTCGAGGCCCACGCTCCGGAGGTGCCCGCGCGCATCGAGCAGTCGAGCCTGCTGCTGCTCCCGGTCTTCTTCGCCGTCACCGGGCTGTCCGTCAACTTCCAGGGACTCGGCGGCCGGGGCCTGGCCATGCTGCTCGCCGTGCTCGTCGCGGCCTGCGCGGGCAAGTTCATCGGTGCCGCGGCCGCCGCCCGGCTCACCGGGGCCACCCCACGGCAGGCCATCACCCTCGGCGTGCTGATGAACGCGCGCGGGCTCACCGAACTCGTCCTGCTCAACGTGGGCCTGGGCCTCGGTGTCATCGACGGCCGTGTCTTCACCGTGATGGTGGCCATGGCCGTGGTCACCACGATGATGACCGGCCCGCTGCTGCAGCGCCTGTTGCCGGCGCCCCCGTCGCGCACCGTCTACCGCGGTGGCGAACACGGGGGCGCCGGTGGCGCGGCGGAAGCCGGGGCAGGCCCGCGGCCGCTGCCGCGCGACGCGGCCGGAAGCGGTCAGCCGGATACGGCGCTCAGGGAGCCGTGACGACCGCGCCGCCACCCGCCCCGGCCGTGATCCTGCCGGGGCACAGTCCGCGTGCCGCGAGCCCGCTGAGGATCTGCGGCACGGCGCCGACAGTGGTCTGGTAACCGCCGTCGTGCATCAGGATGATGCTGCCCGCCCGCATGGTGGCGGCGGCCTGGACGATCTGCTGAGTGCTGGCCCCGTTCCAGTCCTGGGAGTCCACGCTCCACAGCACCTCGGTCAGCCCAAGACGGGCCCCATCGGCCCTGACCTGCGCGTTGGTCTCGCCGTAGGGCGGCCGGAACAGGGTGGGTGTCTGTCCGGTGATGCGCCGGATGGTGTTCTGGGCGCCCGCGATCTCGTTGTACGCCGCCGGTTCGCCGATCTGGGTGAGATGGGGGTGCGAGGTGGTGTGATTGGCGATCCACATACCCGCCGCCTGCTCGGCCCTGAGCAGGTCCGGATACTGGTCGGCGTGCTGCCCCCAGATGAAGAAGGTGGCCTTCGCGCCACCCGCCCGCAGGGCGTTGAGCAGCGCCTGGGTCGACCCCGGATTCGGCCCGTCGTCGTACGTCAGACCCACGTATCCACTGGGGCAGTTGGCCCAGGCCCTCTCGGCGTGCGCCGCGCCGTGCGCGGCCGCGGGCGACGGGGCGGCGGAGAACCCCGCCAGGGCGGCCGTCGCCGCGGCGACGAGCGCGAACCGCCGCGCTTTCCCGGTGTTTCTCGCGCCTGCGCGTCTTGCTGTGGCCTTCCTGCGTCCGGTCATGGTCCCTCCGGTAAGTGCGGGTGTGGTCCCCTGCCGTTCGGCTAGGAGGCGGTGCACGAGCCGATGGTGGGGGCCGACCAGTCCCCGTTCGCCATGACCGTGAAGCCGAAGCTGGTGGCCGCTCCGGCGCCCAGGTTGCCGTTGCCGTTGGGCCTCATCGTCATGACCTTGCCGCTGCTGTCCCAGCTGGGAGTGCCGTTCCAGGTGGTGGAGACGCTCTGCGCGGAACGCACGGTCACCGCCACCGTCCAGTCGCTGATGGCGGAGGATCCGGCGGTCACCGTCACCTTGCCGTTGAAACGGTCGCCCCACCGCTGCGTCTCGGAGTACGACGCGGTGCACGACTTGCCGCCACCGCCTCCGCCACCACCGCTGGTGCCGCCCAGCGCGGTGAGCACCGCGCTGTAAGCGGGCTTCTTGGCGTAGTTGTCGTCGAACAGCAGCGGGGTGCCACTGGCGCGCCACGAGTACTTGTCGGTGACACCCCATACGGTGATGCCGGTGCAGCGGGACACGGCCAGACACGCCTGGGTGACACGGCGGTAGCTGTCGGCCTGGGCCGTGCCGGAGCCCTCGATGTCCAGCTCGGTGATCTGCACATCGACGCCGAGGTCGGCGAAGCGCTGGAGGTTCTGCTGGTAGTCGCCGGGGACCGGGGACTGGCTGTTGAAGTGCGACTGGAAGCCGACGCAGTCGATCGGCACACCGCGCGCCTTGAAGTCCTTCACCATGTTGTAGACGGCGTTGCTCTTCGCGTTCTGGCCGTCGGTGTTGTAGTCGTTGTAGCAGAGCTTGGCGCCGGGGTCGGCCGCGCGCGCGGTGCGGAACGCCTCCTCGATGAAGCCGTCGCCGAGCTTGTCCTGGAACGGCGAACTGCGCCGCGCACCGCTGTTGCCGTCCTGGAACGCCTCGTTGACCACGTCCCAGGCGTAGATCTTGCCCTGGTAGTGCTGCATCACCTTGGTGATGTGGTTGTTCATCGCCGAGCGCAGCTCGGTGGCGCTCAAACCGCCCACCCAGCCGGGGAGTTGGGAGTGCCAGACCAGGGTGTGGCCGCGGATCTTCATGCCCTTGCCCTGGGCGTGGCCGACGATCTGGTCGGCGCTGCCGAAGTTGAACGAGTTCCGGGAGCTTTCGACGGCGTCCCACTTCATCTCGTTCTCGGGTGTGACGGCGTTGAACTCGGTGTCCAGCGTGGTGGCGTACGCGGATTCGCCGAGGTGGTTGGCGGCCACGGCGGCACCGAAGTAGCGGCCCTTGGCCGCCGCCGCGCCGCCGAGAGTGCTCGCGGCGCTGGCGGGACCGGACAGGGCCAGGACACCGGCCGCGGTGAGGAGGCCGACGACACCGAGGCTGAACGCCCTTCGGACGCGTAACCGAGGACGGTGAGCTCCGCGCTCCTGACGGGCCTGACGGGAATCGATGACCATTGCTGTCCCTTCTTCGGGCGGGCGGGTGGCAGTGGTGTGCCGATGGGCAGCGATCGATGCGGAGTATGCTGCGGGGCTGACGCAACGTCAACGCTTCTTCCGGAACGGTTCCGGTAGAAAGTTCGGCCGGTGCCGATGTCGCTTCGCCCCTGATCTGCGGCTCTTTGGTGTGTACGCCTGGTCATCGACGGCACAAAGGATCTCACCCCACCAGCCTCCGAAAAGTTTTCGGTGCTGCGGTGACGTGTTATCGGTCGTGCTGCCCGCCTCCGTCAGCGACTGCAGTCAGGTGACGGATACCGCCCGTGACCCACCTCGACGAGGATTCCGCTGCGAATCGGACTTCTCACGAACAAGGCGAATATCCATGCAGCAGATAACCTTGGCCGATGTCACCGTCACACGCGTCGAGGAATACTACGGATCCGTCGGCCTGACGCCCCGGACCTTCTTTCCGGAAAGCCCGGAGGAGATCTGGGAGGACAATGCCTCCTGGCTGGTCCCGGACTTCTACGACCCCGGCACCGATAATGTGCGGTCCGCGATCCAGACCTGGGTACTGCGCAGTGAGGGCAAGACCATTCTCGTCGACACCGGGGTGGGCAACCACAAGCACCGGCCCTACGCACCGGTGTGGAGCTATCTGGACACCGACTTCCTGGGGAATCTCGCCAGGGCCGGGGTGCGGCCGGAGGACGTCGACATCGTGGTCAACACCCATCTGCACGTCGACCACGTGGGCTGGAACACCCGTCTCGACGGTCGGCAGTGGGTACCGACCTTCCCGAACGCCACGTATCTCATCCCGGAGCGCGACTTCGAGTTCTGGAATCCGGAGAATGAGCACAAGCCACTGCTCGGCAGGGGCAATCAGAACGTCTTCGAGGATTCCGTCGCCCCCATACGGGAAGCGGGCAAGGCGCTGCTGTGGGACGGCAGCCTCGACATCGATGCCCATCTCCGTCTGGAACTCGCCCCCGGACACACACCGGGATCCTCCGTGCTCGCTCTCGATTCCCGAGGCGATCGCGCGCTCTTCGTGGGGGACCTGCTGCACAGCCCGGTGCAGATCGCGGATCCGGACACCAACAGCTGCTTCTGCGAGGACCCGGCCGAATCCCGAGCCACCCGCCGCCGGGTCCTCGGCCGGGCGGCCGATCGACACGCCCTGGTCTTCCCCGCCCACCTGGGCGGGCATGGCGCCGCCGAGGTGCGGCGCGAGGGCGGCACGTTCGCCGTCAAGGAATGGGCCGCCTTCGCACGCCTGTGACCGGCGGCTGGAGCGATACCGAGGAAGAGACACACCACGCATGACGAACCACACCACCGCCCCCCTCGTGATGACCTCCCACGGCGCGGTCCGCGGCCGCCAGGAGGAGCACGCCACCGTCTTCCGGCACATCCCCTACGCCGCCCCGCCACGTGGCGCCGACCGGTTCGCCCCGCCGACACCGCACCCGCCGTGGGACGGTGTCCGGGATGCCACCGCCGCGGGCCCCACGGCACCGCAGCCGAGGCGCGACGCGTTCGGCCACCTCGACATGTCCCCGTACTTCGGACAGGGCTGGGTCCCGGGCGAGGACTACCTCGCGGTGAACGTCTGGACGCCCGACACCACACGCGACGACCTGCCCGTGATGGTGTTCGTGCACGGCGGCGGCTTCGTGGCCGGGTCCACCCGGTCCGAGCTCTACGACGGCACCGCCTTCGCCCGGGACGGCGTCGTCCTGGTCACCCTCAACTACCGGCTCGGGGTACCCGGCTTTCTGCACCTCCCCGACGCCCCCGACAACCGGGGCCTGCTGGATGTGATCGCGGCGCTGCGCTGGGTCGGGGAGAACATCGCGGCCTTCGGGGGCGACCCGTCCCGGGTGACGCTCTTCGGCCAGTCGGCGGGCGCCACGATCGTGGGCGCGGTGGTGGCCGACCCACGGGCCGAGGGGCTCTTCCAGCGGGCGATCATCCAGAGCGGCAGCGGTCTGGGGGCGTTCAGCCGCGCCCAGGCGAGCCGGGTCACCGAGGCCCTCGCCCGCGTCCTGGGGACCGCCGCGACCGCGGAGGCGCTGGCGTCGGTCCCCGACGAGCGCTTCGTGGCGGCCATGCCTCGACTCGCGGGGATCGATCTCACGGTCGACGGGCGCTTCGATCCGCTGGTCGGCCTGAGCGCGTTCAGCCTCGTCCTGGACCAGCAGCCGGCCGAGGCGGTGGCCACCGGACGTGGCGCGGGCATCGATCTGCTGCTCGGCACGACCGCCGAGGAGGGCAACCTCTATCTGGCTCCGTCGGGCCACCTCATGTCCTCGACCGAGGAGGACGTCCACGCCACGGCGGCACGCTCCCACCCCGCCCCCGAGAAGCTGGTGGAGGTCTACCGCCGCGAGCGGCCCGGGGCGTCACCGGGCGAGCTGTGGGCCGCCATCATGACGGACGCCCTGTTCGGCGCGGGCACCCGGCGGCTCGCCACCGCCCACGCCCAGCACCCCTCGTCGCGTACCCACGTCTACGAGTTCGCCTGGCGATCGGAGGCGCTGGACGGGTGGCTCGGCGCCTCGCACGTCATGGAGCTGCCGTTCGTGTTCGACCGCACCGAGCTGCCGCGGCTGCACGGACCCGAGGCGATCCTCGGTCCGGCCGAGCCGCCCGCCGACCTCGCCTCCCGTGTCCACGCCACCTGGATCCGGTTCGCGAGGACGGGCGACCCCGGCTGGCCGCCGTACGACAGCGTGCGCAGGACGACGATGCGCATCGCCGGTACCTGGACGCAGGTGGCGGACCCCGGCGCCCAGGTACGGCCGGCCTGGGAGTAGCGCCACCATGGGCGCGCCATCGCGGGCGACCCGCACCCATCCGCACCGCGCGACCCGGACCCATCCGCACCGCGCGACCCGCACCCAACCGCATCACGGACGACCCGCACCCCATCCGCTCTCCGCAGCGGATGGGGTTCCGCGGGTGCGGTGTGCTTTCGGCCCCGGCAAGGGCTTGACCAGAGGCGAAGTGGCTCCTACATTCCTCACACCCTCGAGGTAGATCGATTAACCACTCGTTAACCGCCTGGTTGGAGACCCCCGCAGTGCATTCACCGCTGACTCGGCGCGGCTTCCTCGCCGCCGGTTCCGGCCTCGCCGCCGCGACCGTCCTGCCTGGCCTTTCCGCGTGCTCCGCGCTCACCGGGGCGGACTCCGATCCCGATACGCTCGTCGTGCACAGCCAGCTGGGCACCACCGCCCCGGGATCGCCCACCTACCTCGCGGCCCTCGACCGGTTCCGCAAGGAGCATCCGGGACTCAAGGTCAAGAATCTCATCAACGGCGACGACCTCGCGCAGGTCTACGAGACCTCGCGGCTGGCCCGCAAGGAGCCGGACGTCGTCATGGTCAACCTCTACGACAAGACGCTGGCGTGGACGGACGTCGGCGCCACGGTCGACGTCAAGGGCTATCTGGACGACTGGGGGCTGCGGGAGCGCGTGCTCCCGCAGGCGCTCGCCGAGTGGACCGACGCCAAGGGCAGGGTGCGCGCCTTCCCCTACTTCGCCACCAACTGGCCGATCGCCTACAACCGGGCCCTGCTGGACCGGGCGGGCGTCGACGCGATACCCACCACGGGCGACGAGCTGATCGCCGCGGCTCGTAAGCTCCGCGCCAAGGGGATCGCGCCGGTGACCGTCGGTGGCAACGACTGGACCGGACAGAAGCTGCTCGCCCAGATCATCCAGACCTTCCTCACCGAGGACGAGGCCCGGCACGCCTACTCCACAGGGGACTTCGGCAGCAAGGGCGCCCGGGAGGGCATCGAGTACTTCGTGACACTGCGCGACGCGGGTGTCTTCGCCGACAAGGCCCAGGGCCTCACCTCGGACTCGATGACCACGCAGTTCAACACGCAGGCCGCGGCGATCGAGTCGGCGATGTCCTCGGCGCTGGCCAAGGTGGAGCCCAAGGTGGCCCGGCACACCGAGGTCGGCGGGTGGCCGCTGGCCGACGGCGCCGTGCACGACAAGCCCACCATCCTGCGCACCTACACCCTGATCGGGTTCTGGATCAGCCCGAACGGCACCAAGAAGATCGACGCCGTCGAGAAGTTCCTGCGCTTCATGTACCGGCCCGACACCGTCGCCCGGTTCATCAAGGAGAGCGGCCGCGACATGGCGCTGCGCTCCGACACCGTAAGCACCGATTTCCCGCTGGTCGCCGCGGCCCAGCGGCTGGGCTCGACGGTGAGCCAGGCGCTGCTGCCCGATGTGTATGTCCCGCCCGCCGCCGCCCAGCCGCTGATCACCGCGACCAGCACCTCCTTCACTCGCGGCACCAGCGCCGCGAAGGTCCGCGCCGCGCTCGAGACCGCGTACCGCTCCGCGTGAACCGCCCGCCCGTTCGCTCATATCCCGAGCCCGACTCCACGGGAGCCACCTCATGACGACGCTGACGTCGCCCCCGGGCGGGGCCGCGGTCCGCCACCCCGCACCGCCCGCCACCACAGGCCGTATCGGCAGACCCCGGCAGGGCGGCACCATCCTGGCCGTCCCGGCGCTGGTCTGGTACGCGGTCTTCATGATCGGACCGGTGATCGCCATCTTCGTGATCGCCGCCCTGCACTGGCCGGGCATGCTCCAGCCGGTGTCGTTCGCCGGGCTCGGCAACGTCCGCACGGTCCTGGACGATCCCGTCTTCTGGGACGCGGTGCGCAACACCGCCGTCCAGCTGGCGGTGGCAGTGCCGATCATGATCGTGTGCGCCTACATGCTGGGCTACTACGTGGCGCAGAAGCCGCCCGGACACCGGGTGATCCGGTATCTGCTGTTCATCCCCGGCCTGATCTCCACCCCCGCCAAGGCCATGGTGTTCTACGCGGCGCTGTCCCCGGACGGGCTGGTCAACGGCGCGCTCGACTCCGCGGGGCTCGGTTCGCTCACCGACGCCTGGCTCGCCTCGCCATCGACGGCCCTGGCCTGTCTCATCGCCCTGGACGTGTGGAGCGGGATCGGCTTCACCGCCGTCCTGTTCGCCGCCCGGCTCGACAGCGTCCCCGACGACCTCGGCGAGGCGGCGCAACTGGACGGGGCCGGGCACTGGCGGACCATGTGGCGCATCCACTTCCCCGTGATCCGCGACTATGTCGGCGTCGTCACCATGCTGCAGTTTCTGTGGACCCTCTTCGGCTCGGCGCAGCACGTGCTGCTGCTCACCCAGGGCGGTCCCGGCAGCTCGTCCACGACGCTGTCGTTCCTCGTCTACCAGAAGGCGTTCATCGCGGCCGACCTGGGCTACAGCCAGACCGTCGGCGTCATCCTCTTCCTGGCCGGGCTCGTCGGGCTGCTCGCCATCCGCCGCGCGTTCCGCCAGAACTACTGATCTTAAGGCGGCTCACCATGAAACTCGGCAAGCGCTGGCTGCCCGCACACATCCTGGTGTGGACCTACGCGGTACTGCTGATCGTGCCGCTCTACTACTTCCTCGCCTCCGCGTTCAAGAGCAACGAGGAGATCTTCGCCCATCCCTTCGCGCTGCCCGAGTCGTTGGGCTTCGGCAACTTCCGCACCGCCTACGACAGCGCCGACCTGGGCACGGCCGTCGTCAACTCCGCCCTGGTGACGGTCCTCGCCCTGGCGCTGACCCTGCTGCTGGCGCTGCCCGCGGCGTTCGCGCTCGCCCGCTCGACGGGACGGCTCGCCTCGGCGATGGAGAAGGTCTTCTCGCTGGGCTTCCTGATCCCCACGTTCGCGGCGCTCTTCCCCACCTTCCTGCTCGCCGCCGCCACCGGGCTGTTCCACACCCGGCTGTTCATGGTCTTCTTCCTGCCCGCGACGGCGATGCCGCTGTCGGTGGTGATCCTGGTGCAGTTCATGCGGACCATCCCCAGGGAGATGGAGGAGGCCGCCCGGATGGACGGGGCGTCCACCTACACGGTGCTGCGCCACATCTACATACCGATGTGCCTGCCCGGCATCGCCACCGTGCTCCTGCTGAACTTCCTCACCTTCTGGAACGAATACCTGTACTCGCTGGTCATCATCGGCCCCGACCCCGAGCAGCGCACCGTGCAGGTGGCCCTGCCCACCCTCAAGGCCATCACCGGCACCGACTACGGGGTCCTCACCGCCGGCACCGTCCTGACCCTGATCCCCGTATGGGTCGTCTACACGGTGCTCCAGAAGCGCATGCAGCAGGCGCTCATCAACGGGGCGGTCAAGGCGTGAGCACGACCGCCGCGAAACCGGGACGGCGCCCCACCATCAAACAGGTGGCGGCCGCCGCCGGGGTGTCCACCGCGGCCGTGTCCCAGGCGTTCAACGACAAGGGCCGGCTGTCTGAGGCCACCCGGCAGCGCATCCTGGACACCGCGACGGAACTCGGCTGGTCGCCGAGCGCGTCCGCCGCCGCCCTGCGCAGCGCCCGCACCCGCACCCTCGCCCTCGTGGTCAGGCGCCCTACCGATGTGCTCGGCGCGGACCCGCACTTCAGCGAGCTGATCACCGGTATCGAGGGTGAACTGGCGCCCCGCGGCTACGGTCTGCTGCTGCACCTGGTGGCCGGGGCCCAGGAGGAGAACGCCCTCTACAAACGGCTCGCGGCCGAGGGCCGCGTCGACGGCGCCGTCCTGACCGACGCCCGCGCCGACGACCCGCGCCCCGCCCTGCTGGCCCGCCTCGGACTGCCCGCCGTGCTGCTCGGTCCGCCCGACCGCGCCGCCGCCGTGCCCCGCGTCGGCCTCGGCCACCAGGACGCCGCCGTCGAGGAGGTCGTCCGTCATCTGCTCGGGCTCGGACACCGGCGGATCGCCTATGTGGCGGGCCCCGCCGACCTGAAGCACACCCGGCTGCGCGGCGGTGTCTTCGAGACCGCCCTCCGGCAGGCGGGCCTGCGGCCCTACGCGGTCCTGCACACCGATTTCACCGAAGTGTCCGCCGTCGCCGCCACCCAGGCCCTGCTGGACGCCGCCGACCGCGCCACCGCGATCGTCTACGCCAACGACTCGATGGCGATGTGCGGCATCGGCGCCGCCCAGCGCGCCGGGCTGCGTGTCCCCGACGATCTGTCGGTCGTCGGCTATGACAACCTGCCGCTCGGCCGCTGGCTGCACCCCCGGCTGACCACGGTCGACCAGCAGGTGCAGCGGGTCGGCGCGGCCGCCGCCCGGCTGCTCCTCGCGCGCTGCGGCGAGGACGTCGAGGAGACGGCGCTCGA
>NZ_JAAAYH010000165.1:0-17616 GCF_018035285.1 Streptomyces sp. MK37H
AGACCCCGCCCCTCGTACGGTCGATCTGCCCACGTACGCCTTCCAGCACCAGCGCTACTGGCTCGACGGCCTCAGCAGCCGGGGTGCCGACCCCACCGATCTCGGACTGGTCGCCGCGGGCCATCCGTTGCTGAGCGCCGCCGTGGAGATCGCCGATGGCCAGGGGCATCTGCTGACGGGACGCCTCTCGGCGCAGTCCCATGGCTGGCTCGCGGACCATGTGGTGGCGGGCGCGGCCCTGGTGCCCGGGACGGCCTTGGTCGAGTGGGCGCTGCGGGCCGCCGACGAGGTCGGCTGCGGTGGTGTGGAGGAGCTGGCGCTCCAGGTACCGCTCGCGCTGCCGCCCAGCGGCGGGGTGCGCCTGCAAGTGGTCGTCGGTGGGCCGGGCGCCGATGGCCGACGCGATGTGCGGATGTACTCGCGCCCCGACGACGGCGCCGACATGGCGGCGGCCGGGTGGGTGTGCCATGCGGAGGGCGTGCTGGGCCCACCTCCCGACGGCTCCACGCCAGTGGAGGAGTTGGGCGGGGCATGGCCACCGGTGGGTGCGAAGCCGATCGACCCCGTGGACTTCTACGAGCACATCGCCGCGTCGGGATACGCGTACGGTCCCGCCTTCCAGGGGCTGCGCGCCGTATGGCGGGACGGTGCGGACCTGCTGGCCGAAGTGGTGCTGCCCGAGGCCGCGGGGGAGCGGACGGGGTTCGGCATCCACCCGGCGCTGCTCGACGCCGCCCTGCATCCCGTTCTGCTGCCCGATGGGTCACCGAGCTACCCCGAGTCGGCCGATGGCCGGGTGTGGCTGCCGTTCACCTGGAACGGGGTGTCGCTGTGGGCGGCCGGGGCGAGCACGGTACGGGTGCGGATCTCTCCGTACGAGCCGAGCACGGAGCGGGAACGTACGCTGCGGGTGACCGTGGCGGACGCCCTCGGCGGCCCGGTGCTGAGCGCCGACGCGGTGGTGCTGCGGTCCGGCGACGCCGATCAGCTCCGTACGGCCCAACGGCCGGGCGTGGACGGGCTGTTCGTCATGGACTGGGCTCCCCTGCCGGTTCCCGCGCCGCCCAACGGCGACGGGCAGTCCGCGCATCACCCGGCCGATGACGCCGACTGGGTGATTCTGGGGCCCGAGGACCGGGCTCCGGCCGGGTCCGCCGCCGTATGCCATCCGGACCCGCGGGCGTTGATCAGCGCGCTCGACACGGGCGCCCCCGCCCCCGCCGTCGTCCTGGCATCCGACCCCGCCGAGGCGGTCCATGCCCGAGCCGGCGGGATGGCGGCCGACGGGCTGGCCTCGGCGGAACGGGTCCTGGAGCTGTTGCAGAGCTGGCTGGCCGAGCCGCGCTTGGCCGAGGCCCGGTTGGTGGTGATGACACGTGGCGCCGTCGCGACCGGCGACCCGAGTGGCGTTGACCCCGTGGTCGAGGGCGTGGATGTGGCGGGCGCCGCGGTCTGGGGTCTGGTGCGCAGCGCGCAGGCCGAGAACCCGGGTCGTTTCCTGTTGCTCGATCTCGACCCCCACGTCGAGGTGTCCGCCGACCTCGTGACCGACGCCGTGGCGCGCGCCATCGAGATGGACGAGTCACAGCTGGCCCTGCGCGCGGGGCGGGCGCTGATGCCCCGGCTGGTGCGCGCCGCGCCGAGCGCGGGCCTGGCGGCCCCCGTGGGGCAGTCCGCGTGGCGGCTCGGGCTCGACGGCGCCGGGACGGTGGACAGCGTACGGCCGGTGGCGTGCCCGGAGGTGCTGGAGCCTCTGCGGGAGGGCCAGGTGCGCGTCGACGTCCACGCGGCGGGCGTCAACTTCCGCGACGCGCTGATGGTGTTGGGGATGTACCCCGGGGACGCGGTGTTCGGTGGCAGCGAGGGCGCGGGTGTGGTGCGGGAGGTCGGCCCCGGCGTGACCGGTCTCGCCGTGGGCGATCGGGTGATGGGCCTGTTCGAGGGCGCGTTCGGCCCGCTGGCCGTGGCGGACGCCCGTACGGTCGTACCCATCCCCGAAGGCTGGACCTTCCGGCAGGCGGCCGCCGCTCCCGTCGTGTTCCTCACCGCCTGGTACGGGCTCGTGGAGCTGGGCGGGCTCCAGGCGGGCGAGCGCGTGCTGATCCATGCCGCGACCGGTGGTGTGGGGACGGCCGCCGTGCGGATCGCCCGGCATCTCGGCGCGGAGGTCTACGCTACGGCGAGCCCGGCGAAGCACGAGGTCCTGGGGGAGATGGGCATCGACCGGGCCCACCGGGCCTCGTCGCGCGATCTGGACTTCGAGGAGGTGTTCCGGGAGGCCACCGGTGGCCGGGGCGTCGATGTGGTGCTCAACAGCCTCGCCGGTGAGTTCGTGGACGCCTCGCTCCGCCTCCTGCACGAGGGCGGGCGGTTGCTGGAGATGGGCAAGACCGACATCCGCGCCCCGGAGCGGATCGCGGCCGAGCACCCCGGTGTCCGCTACCACGCGTACGACCTGATCGCCGACGCCGGTCCGGACCGTATTGGCCAAATGCTGCGCGAACTCGCCGAGTTGTTCGCATCCGGTGTGCTGGAGCCGCCTCCGGTACGGGCGTGGCCGCTCGGCAGGGCGCGTGAGGCATTGCGGTATCTCAGCCAGGCCAAGCACACCGGCAAGCTGGTCCTGGACGTCCCCGCCCCGGTGGACCCGGACGGCACCGTGCTCATCACCGGCGGCACCGGCACCATCGGCGCACGCGTCGCCGAGCACCTCGTCCGTACATGGAACATCCGCCACCTGGTGCTGGTGAGCCGCAGTGGCCCCGATGCCCCCGGGGCGAAGGAGCTGGTGGCCCAGCTCGCCGACCTGGGGGCCGACGTACGCATCGCCGCGTGCGACATCGGTGAGGCCGCCCAGGTGGCCGAGGCCCTCGCGGGCGTCGATCCGGCACACCCGCTGACCGGTGTCGTGCACGCGGCGGGGGCGCTGGACGACGCGATGCTTCCCTCTCAGGATCCGAAGCGGCTGGCGCGGGCCTGGGCGGCGAAGGCCGCGGCGGCGGCCCATCTGCACACCGCCACCGCGCATCTGCGGCTGGGCATGTTCGTCCTGTTCTCCTCCTTCGCCTCCGATCTCGGCACCCCCGGCCAGGCCAACTACGCCGCAGCCAACGCGTTTTGCGACGCCCTGGCCACCCGCCGCCAGGCGGCCGGGCTTCCCGGGCTGTCGGTGGCATGGGGACTCTGGGCGGCCACCAGCGGTCTCACCGCGCGGCTGGCCGACGCCGATCTGGCCCGGATCGGCCGTCTGGGCATCAAGGCCAACAGCACCGAGGAGGGGCTGGCGCTGCTGGACGCGGCCTGCCACCACGGCCATCCGCATCTGCTGGCGCTCCACCTGGACACCGGCTCCCTCGCCGCTCAGGTCCCGGGCACCGTTCCCACCCCCCTGCGGGCCCTCGCCACCGTCGGCAGCGGGCGGGCCCGGCCCACGGCGGCCGCCGGTGGGCAGACCACCGACTGGACGGGCCGGCTCAGGGGGCTGCCGTCCACCGAACAGCACCGGCTGCTGCTCAACCTGGTGCGCACCCAGGCGGCCACCGTGCTCGGCCATGCCGATCCGGGTGTGGTGCAGCCGGACGCGTCGTTCAAGGACCTCGGCTTCGACTCGCTCACCGCCGTGGAGCTGCGCAACCGACTGGCCGCGGCCACTGGGCTGCGGTTGCCCGCGGCCCTCGTCTTCGACCACCCGGAGGCGGCGGTGCTGGCCGAGCATCTGCGCCGGGAGCTCTCCCCGGATGGTGAGCCGGGTGCCCCGGGCCCCGGCGTAGCCCAGCCCCACCCCGTCCTCAATGAGCTGGTCAGGCTGGAGAACAGCCTGTCGGCCGTCGGAGTCGAGGACGTGGACTCCGGGGCGGTCACCGCCCGGCTGGAGACCTTGTTGTCCAAGTGGAAGGCGATGTGCTCGTCGGCGCAGGCGGACGACGGCAATGCCGTGGAGCGGTTGCAGGTGGCGACCGCCGATCAGGTTCTGGATTTCATCGACAACGAACTTGGCCTGTCATGAACAACGTGGCGCGCCCTTCGCTGAAGGCCGGGTGATCCTCCGTGACGCACGCTAATGAAGAGAAGCTGGTCGACTATCTGAGGCGAGTGGCAGGCGATCTGCACGAAACGCGTCAGCGGCTGCGCGAGCTGGAGGACCGCTCCCAGGAGCCGGTGGCCGTGGTCGGCATGGCCTGCCGTTACCCCGGCGGGGCCGACTCGCCCGAGGCGCTGTGGCAGCTCCTGGCCTCCGGCGCGCATGCGATGGGGGGGTTCCCCGACGACCGTGGCTGGGACCTGGAGGGGCTGTTCCACCCGGACCCGGACCACCCCGGGACCAGCCATGCCCGCGAGGGCGGTTTCCTCTACGAAGCCGACCGCTTCGACCCCGAGTTCTTCGGGATCAGTCCGCGCGAGGCGCTGGCCATCGACCCGCAGCAGCGGCTGCTGCTGGAGGTGTCCTGGGAGCTCCTCGAACGCGCCGGAATCGACCCGGTCTCGCTGAAGGGCACCTCGACGGGTGTGTACGCCGGGACGGCGCTGCCCGGCTTCGGCACCCCGCACATCGAGAAGAGCGCCGAGGGCTATCTGGTGACGGGCAACGCGCCCAGTGTGCTCTCCGGCCGGGTGGCGTACACCCTCGGCCTGGAGGGGCCGGCCGTCACGGTGGACACGGCGTGCTCGTCCTCGCTGGTCTCGATGCACCTGGCCTGTCAGGCGCTGCGGCAGGGCGAGTGCACTTTGGCCCTGGCGGGCGGGGTGACGGTGATGGCCATCCCGAACGTCTTCACCGAGTTCTCCCGGCAGCGTGGGCTGGCTCCCGACGGCCGGTGCAAGGCGTTCTCCGCCGACGCGGACGGCACCGCCTTCTCCGAGGGCGTGGGCCTGGTGCTGCTGGAGCGGCTGTCCGACGCCCGGCGCCACGGCCATCGGGTGCTGGCGGTGATCCGGGGCTCGGCCATCAACCAGGACGGCGCCTCCAACGGCCTGACCGCGCCCAACGGACCCTCCCAACAGCGGGTCATTCTCCAGGCGTTGGCGAACGCACGGCTGTCCCCGGCCGAGGTGGACGTGGTGGAGGCCCATGGCACCGGAACCCGCCTCGGCGATCCCATCGAGGCCCATGCGCTGCTCGCCACCTACGGACGGGACCGGACCGAGGACCGGCCGCTGTGGCTGGGGTCGGTCAAGTCCAACATCGGACACACCCAGGGTGCGGCGGGCGTGGCCGGTGTCATCAAGATGATCATGGCGATGCGGCATGAGACGCTGCCCGCCACCTTGAACGTCAACGAACCCACGCCCCACGTGGCATGGGACACCGGCGCCGTACGCCTGCTCACCGAAGCCGTCGGGTGGCCGCGTGGCGAGCGGCCCCGCCGGGCTGCGGTGTCCTCCTTTGGCATCTCCGGGACCAACGCCCATCTGCTGCTCGAACAGCCCCCCGCCGACGAGCCCTTCACATCGGACGGGACACCCGAGCCGACCGCCGCGGACGCGGCGACGCTGGACCGCCGCGTGGTGCCCTGGGCGGTGTCCGCCCGTACCGGCCAGGCGTTACGGGACCAGGCCGAGGCACTCGCCGCCCACCTCACCGCCCACCCCGCGTTGCCCGTGGCCGATGTGGGCTGGTCGCTGGCCCGGACCCGCTCGGCCTTCGAACACCGGGCCGTGGCCATCGGCGAGGACCGCGACGAACTGCTGGCCGCCGTGCGGGCCCTCGCCGACGACCAGAGCCACCCCGGGCTGATCCGGGCCACGGCGGCGACCCGCTCCGGCGGCACCGCCTTCATGTTCACCGGGCAGGGCAGCCAGCGGCCCGGTATGGGCCGTGAGCTGTACCGGACCTTCGAGGTGTTCGCCGCCACCCTGGACGAGGTCTGCGCCCATCTCGATCCGCTGCCCGGCCGGCCGCTCCGCGAGATCCTCTTCGCGGCGGAGGACACCGGCCAGGCGCGGGCACTGCACGGCACCGGTGTGACCCAGGCGGCCCTCTTCGCCCTGGAGACCGCGCTCTTCCGGCTCGTCGAGTCGTTCGGCCTCACCCCCTCGTTCCTGACCGGACACTCCGTCGGCGAACTGGTGGCGGCGCATGTGGCGGGCGTGCTGTCCCTGCCGGACGCCTGCGAACTGGTGGCCGCCCGCGGCCGGTTGATGCAGGCGCTGCCGTCCGGCGGTGCGATGGCCGCCGTCGAAGCCACCGAGGAGCAGGTCCTCCCCCTGCTCGCGGGCCGTGAGGACCGCGTGGCGCTCGCCGCGGTCAACGGTCCCACCTCGGTGGTCGTGTCCGGAGCCGCCGAAACCGTCGACGAGATCGCCCGCACCCTGAAGGAACGGGGACACCGCACCAAGCGGCTCCGGGTCAGCCACGCCTTCCACTCGCCCCTCCTGGCCCCCATGCTCGACGACTTCCGCGAAGTGGCGCGGCGGCTCACCTACCACGCCCCGCACATCCCGGTGATCTCCAACGTCACCGGCCGGCAGGCCGACCCCGAGCAGCTCCGCGACCCCGAGTACTGGGTACGCCACGTCAGCGAACCCGTACGGTTCCACGACGGTCTGCGCACCCTGCACGGCGAAGGCGTGACGCGCTACCTCGAACTCGGCCCGGACGCCGTCCTCACCACCATGGCCCAGGACGCCCTGGCCGCCGACACCTCCGACACCCCAGACCCCGCGCCCGTGTTCGCCACCGCCCTGCGCCCGGGCCGCGACGAGCCCCGTACGCTGCTGACCGCGCTCGCCCTGACGCACATCGACGGCGGCACGGTCGACTTCGCCGCCGCCCTCCCCGAGGACGCGGGCCGTGTCGACCTGCCCACCTACCGGTTCCAGCGGCAGCGGTACTGGCGGCCCGTCCCGAACGCCACCGCCGACGTACGCGCCGTCGGACTCGGCGCCACCGGGCATCCCCTGCTCCAGGCCGCCGTGGAAACGCCCGACGGCGGGCTGTTGCTCACCGGACGGCTGTCCGCGCACACCCACGCCTGGCTCGCCGACCACACCATCGCGGACAGCGTCCCCCTGCCCGGTACGGCCCTGCTGGAGCTGGCCCTCCTCGCTGCCGCACACACCGGCTGCGAGCTGATCGACGACCTCACCCTGGAGACCCCGCTGATCCTGCCCGCCTCCGGCGCGGTACGGGTCCAGCTCGCCGTGGCCGCGCCCGACGAGACCGGACGACGGACCGTCACCGTCGCGTCGCGCCCCGCCGACGAGGGCGGCGACATCCTGGACGCCCCGGCCGCCTGGCGCCACCACGCCACCGGCCTACTGTCCGACGCGGCCACGCCACCATCCGACGACGAGTCGTCGGCCACGGCCTGGCCACCGGCCGGGGCCGTCCCGGTCGATGTGGCGGACCTGTACGAGCGCCTGGCCGCGCAGGGGTACGCCTACGGGTCCGCTTTCCGGGGTCTGCACACCGCATGGCGGCTCGGCGAGGAGATGTTCGCCGAGGTGCGTCTGGCCCCAGAACAGCGCGGCGAGGCCGACGGCTACGGGCTGCACCCCGCCCTGCTCGACAGCGCCCTGCACCCGGTGGAGGAGCTCTTCGGCGGCTCCGGCGGCTGCGGTCGCTTCAGCGGCGACCACGCGCCGGACGGCGCCGAGGGGACCGTCCGGCTCCCGTTCTCCTTCGGCGGGGTGCGGCTCTTCGCCACCGGCGCCACCCGGCTGCGCGTGCGCATCACCCCCACCGCCCCGGACACCATCACCCTGAGGCTGACCGACGACCACGGCGCGCCCGTGGCCACCATCGACGCCCTCGGGCTGCGGGAGGTCTCCACCGACCGCTGGCGCTCGGCCCGCGCCGCCACGGCCGACGCCCCGCTGTACCGCCTGGACTGGCAGCCGTATCCGATCTCCACCGACACCGGCACCGACGCCGCCCCGCCCTCGGCGAGTTGGGCGCTCGTCGGATCCCAGGACCTGGACCCGGCCCTCCCGGCCCATCCGGACCTGGCCGCTCTGCGGGCCACTCTCGACGGCGGACAGCCCGCCCCCGACATCGTCATCCTCGAATGCCCCGGCGCACTCTCCACGCGCCCCGACGAAACACCCGCCCGCGTACGCGCGGCGGTCCATCACGTCCTCGCCGCGCTGCGCACCTGGCTGACGGACGAGCGGTTCAGCGGGGCCCGGCTGGTCATCGCCACCCGTGGCGCGGTCGCCACCGGCCCCGGGGACGGGCCCGCCGACCTGGCCACCGCGCCCGTATGGGGCCTGGTCCGCGCCGCCCAGGCCGAACACCCCGAGCGCATCCTGCTGCTCGACCTGGACGACGACCCCGCGTCGCGCGATGCCCTGCGCACCGTCCTTCCGGCCGCCGTCGCCGGTGCCGAATCCGAGGTGGCGGTGCGGGCGGGAACGGCCCAGGTGCCCCGTCTGGTCACCGTCCGCCCTGACCAGGACACCCCGCCCCGCGCCCTCGACCCGGACGGCACCGCACTGATCACCGGTGGCACCGGAGCGCTGGGCCGGCTGGTGGCCCGCCATCTGGTCACCGCACACGGCGCCCGCCATCTGCTGCTGGTCAGCCGGCGCGGTGGCATCACGGAGGACATCGACGCGTTCGCGGACGAACTGACCGCGCTGGGCGCGGCGGACGTACGCGTCACCGCGTGTGACGCCGCCGACCCCGAAGCGCTGGCCGACCTGCTCGCCACCGTGCCCGAAGCCCATCCGCTGACAGCCGTCATCCACGCCGCGGGGGTGCTCGACGACGGTGTGGTCACCGCCATGACGCCCGAACAACTCGACACCGTCCTCGCCCCGAAGCTGGATGCCGCATGGCATCTGCACCGGCTGACCCGGGACATGGATCCGGCCGCGTTCGTGATGTTCTCCTCCGCCGCCTCCATCATGGGCAACGGCGGCCAGGCCAACTACGCCGCGGCCAACATGTTCCTCAACGCTCTCGCCGAACACCGCCGCGCCGAGGGGCGGACGGCCCACACGCTGGCCTGGGGGCTGCTGGCGTCCGCCGGTGGCATGACCGGCCACTTGGACGACGCGGACCTCGCCCGGATGGCCCGCTCCGGTATCGCCGCCGTCTCCAATGAGCAGGCGCTGGCGCTGCTCGACGTGGCGCTCACCACCGACCACCCCACGCTCGTCCCCGCGCGCTTCGACCTCGCGGCGCTGCGCACCCGGGCCGCCGCCGGGCCACTTCCGCCCGTGCTGCGGCGGCTGGTGCACGTCCCCACGCGGGCCGCCCGGAACACCGGGTCGGGTTCCTTGTCCGGGCGGCTCGCCGGGCTGTCCAGCGAGGAGCAGGACCGGCTCATCGGAGAGCTGGTGCGCGACCAGGTGGCCACCGTGCTCGCCCATCCCGCACCGGAGGCCATCGACCTCGGCAGGGCCTTCCAGGACCTCGGCTTCGACTCGCTCACGGCGCTTGACCTGCGCAACCGGCTCAACGCGGCCACCGGCACCCGGATCTCGGCCACCGTCATCTTCGACTATCCGACCCCCGACGCCCTGGTGCGCTTCCTGCGGGAGCGGCTGGTCGGCGCACCGGCGGGGACACCGCTCCCGACGACGGCAGCCGTCGTGGCCACCGATGACGACCCGATCGCCATCGTCGGCATGGCCTGCCACTATCCGGGCGGCGTCGGCTCCCCCGAGGAGCTGTGGCGGCTGGTGGCCGAGGGCGTGGACGCGATCGGGGAGTTCCCCGGGGACCGCGGCTGGGACCTCGGGGGCCTCTTCGACCCCGACCCGGACCACACCGGCACCAGCTACGCCCGGGAGGGCGGATTCCTCTACGAGGCGCCGCGGTTCGACGCCGAGTTCTTCGGGATCTCACCCCGCGAGGCGCTGGCCACCGACCCCCAGCAGCGGCTGCTGCTGGAGACGGCGTGGCAGGCGTTCGAGAGCGCGGGCATCGACCCGGTGAGCCTGCGGGGCAGCCGCAGCGCGGTGATCACCGGGGTCATGTACGACGACTATGGCAGCCGCTTCCTGGGCCGCACCCCGGAGGGTGTCGAGGGCCGGCTGATGACCGGCAGTACACCGAGCATCGCCTCCGGCCGGGTGGCGTTCACCTTCGGTCTGGAGGGACCAGCGGTGACGGTGGACACGGCGTGTTCGTCGTCGCTGGTGGCCATGCATCTGGCGGCACAGGCCCTGCGGCAGGGGGAGTGCACCCTGGCCCTGGCCGGTGGCGTCACGGTGATGGCCACACCGAACACCTTCGTGGAGTTCTCGCGGCAGCGCGGACTGGCCCCGGACGGCCGCTGCAAGCCGTTCGCCGCGGCGGCCGACGGCACCGGCTGGGGCGAGGGCATCGGGCTGCTCGTCCTGGAGCGGCTGTCGGACGCGCGCCGCAACGGCCGTGAGGTGCTGGCGGTGATCCGTGGTTCGGCGGTCAACCAGGACGGCGCGTCCAACGGCCTGACCGCGCCGAACGGGCCGTCGCAGCAGCGAGTGATCCGCCAGGCCCTGGCCACCGCACGGCTCTCCCCGGCGGACGTCGACGTGGTCGAGGCCCACGGAACGGGCACCACACTCGGCGACCCCATCGAGGCGCAGGCGCTGTTGGCCACGTACGGGCAGGAGCGGCCGGAGGGCCGTCCGCTCTGGCTCGGCTCCATCAAGTCCAACATCGGTCATACCCAGGCCGCCGCGGGCGTGGCGGGTGTGATCAAGATGGTGATGGCGATGCGTCATGGCCTGCTGCCCGCCTCGCTGCACATCGACGAGCCCAGCCCGCATGTGGAATGGGACGACGACGGAGTGCGGCTGCTGACCGAGGCGGTCGAGTGGCCGACGGACGAGCGTCCGCGCCGGGCCGCTGTGTCATCCTTCGGCATCAGCGGCACCAACGCCCATGTGATCCTGGAACAGGCCCCCGGCCAACGTACGGAGTCCGAGCCCGAGTTCGATGGCCCCCGGGTGGTGCCCTGGGTGCTCTCCGCGCGGGGCGCGGGCGCGCTGCGGGACCAGGCGCGGGCGCTGGCCGCGCGGCTGACCACCGGTTCCATGGCCTCGCCCGTCGAGGTGGGTTGGTCCCTCATCCGCTCCCGCACCCTGTTCGACCACCGCGCCGTGGTGGTCGGCGAGAGCCGCGCCGAACTGACGTCGGCCATCGAGGCGCTGGCGGCCGACGAGACACACCCGGGCGTCGTGCACACCGGCACGGCCGCCACCACGGGCGGCGCGGGCCCGGTGCTGGTCTTCCCCGGGCAGGGCTCGCAGTGGATCGGGATGGGCGCCGGACTGCTGGACGCCTCACCGGTGTTCGCCGCCCGCGTGGCGCAGTGCGAACGAGCGCTCGCGCCCCACGTCGACTGGTCGCTCACCGATGTGCTGCGCGGTGTGGACGGCGCGGGCGATCTGAGCCGGGTGGATGTGGTGCAGCCGGTGCTCTGGGCGGTGATGGTGTCCCTGGCCGCCGTATGGGCGGGCCACGGGGTGCGGCCCGCCGCCGTCGTGGGCCACAGCCAGGGCGAGATCGCCGCCGCCTGCGTGGCCGGGGCGCTGACCTTGGAGGACGGCGCCCGGATCGTGGCCCTGCGCAGCCGGGCGCTGCGCCAACTGGCCGGTGGCGGGGCCATGGCCTCCCTCGGTGTGGGCCAGGAGCAGGCCACGGATCTGCTGTCCGGGCTCGGCGACCGTGCCACCGCAGTCGTCGTGGCCGCCGTGAACGGCCCCGCCTCCACGGTGGTGTCCGGCCCGCCGGAGCAGGTGGCCGCGGCCGTGGCGGCCTGCCGTAACACCGGGGAACGCGCCCGGATGATCGAGGTGGACTACGCCTCGCACAGCCCCCAGGTCGATGAGATCGCCGACGAACTCACCAATCTGCTCAGGGGAGTTGAGCCGGTCGCGGCGCCCGCGTCCGGGGTGGTGTTCTACTCCACCGTGACCGGTGGCCGGGCCGACGGCTCCGTCCTGGACACGGGCTACTGGGTGCGGAACCTGCGGGAGCGGGTGCGGTTCGCCGAGGCGATCCAGGCGCTGCTGGCCGATGGCCACCGGGTCTTCATCGAGGCCAGCACCCACCCCGTCCTCACGGTGGGCATGCAGGAGAGCTTCGAGGAGGCGGGCGTCCCCGCCGCCACCGTCCCCACCCTGCGCCGGGACCACGGCGACCTCGCCCAGCTGGTGCGATCGCTGGCCCAGGCGTTCACCGCGGGGGCCGACGTCGACTGGACCGCCCTGTTCCCCACCGACCCCGCGCCCCGCACCGTGCCGCTGCCCACCTACGCCTTCCAGCGCGAGCGCTACTGGCTCGAGGGCACCGCGGGCCGGGGTGGCGACCCCACCGACCTCGGTCTGGTCTCCGCGGACCACCCGTTGCTCGGCGCGGCCGTGGAGCTCGCCGACGGCAGCACCCATCTGCTCACCGGACGGCTGACGGCCGGTGGCGGCGAGGGCTGGCTCGGCGAACATGTGGTGGCGGGCGTCCGGCTGGTCCCGGGCGCGGCGCAGGTCGAATGGGCGCTGCGGGCCGCCGATGAGGCGGGCTGCGGCACGGTGGAGGAACTCGCCCTGCAGGTCCCGCTCGTCCTCCCCGGCACCGGCGGGTTGCGCGTCCAGGTGGTGGTGGGCGAGGCCGCCGGCGACGGACGCCGCGACGTACGGGTCTACTCGCGGCCCGACCGCGATGCCGAAACCACCGCGGACCCGGTCTGGGTGTGCCATGCGGTCGGCGTGCTCGGCCCGCATGGCGAACCGGCACCCCAGCCCTCCGAGGCCTGGCCCCCGCCGAGCGCGGAGCCGGTGGACATCGACGGCTTCTACGAGCGTGCCGAGGCGGCCGGGTACGGATACGGGCCCGCGTTCCAGGGCGTCCGCAAGCTGTGGCGCGACGGCGCGGATGTGCTGGCCGAGGTGGCGCTGCCCGAAGCCGCGGGCGACCAGGCCGGATTCGGCATCCACCCGGCACTGCTGGACGCCGCGCTGCACCCGGCGTCCCTCCTCGACCGGCGCGACCGGCCCGACCGTCCCGAGGAACGGCACGACGACGGTCAGGTGTGGCTGCCGTTCGCCTGGAACGGGGTGTCGCTGTGGGCCGCCGGAGCGACCACCGTACGCGTCCGGCTGTCCCCGCGTGAGCAGGGCGCGGACGGCGAACGGGCGCTGCGGATCGCCGTGGCCGACGCCGTGGGCGACCCGGTCCTGACAGTCGACTCGCTCGTACTGCGCCCTGCCCGTACGGATCAGCTGCGGACCGCCGGACCAGGCGCCGTGGACGGGCTGTTCACCCTGGACTGGATCCCGCTCTCCGAGCCGGCGCCCGGTGCGGAGACAGGGCTGCCCCAGCCGGTGGCCGGGGACGGCGGCTGGGTGGCGCTGGGCTCCGAGGGCTTGGACTGGGCCCCCTCGGGCGTGGCCCGCCATCCCGGCCTGGAGTCGCTGGTGGCGGCGATCGACGCCGGGACACCCGTGCCCTCGGTGGCGCTGACCGCCGTACCGGCCTCGACCACGGCCCTGGACATCGGAGCCGCGGAGGCCGATGCCCTGGCGGCCGTACGGCGGACCCTGGACCTGCTGCGGGGCTGGCTGTCCGAACCCCGGCTGGCCGAGAGCCGCCTGGTGGTGGTGACACACGGCGCGGTCGCGGCTGACGGCCAGGTGGCGGAGGACCCCGGCTCCGGGGCCGTGGACACGGCCGGCGCCGCCGTGTGGGGGCTGCTGCGCAGCGCACAGGCGGAGAACCCGGAGCGGTTCATCCTGCTCGACCGCGACCCGCATGGCGCGCCCGACCCCGACGAGATCGGCGCGGCGGTGCTGGACGGTGTGCTGAGGGCCGTCGCCCTGGACGAACCGCAGGTGGCGGTGGGCTCCGGCCGGGTGTGGGCACCCCGTCTGATGCGCGCGGGCGGCCCCGGCAGCGGCGGTCTGGTGGGCCCGGTGGCACAGCCCGCGTGGCGGCTCGCCGTGGAGGGCGCGTCCACCGTGGACAATGTGACGCCCGTGCCGTGCCCCGAGGTGCTGGAGCCACTGGGTCCGGGAGAGGTCCGGATCGCCGTGCACGCCGCGGGCATGAACTTCCGCGATGCGCTCATCGTCGTCGGCATGTACCCCGGAGGCGGGGTGTTCCGTGGCAGCGAGGGCGCCGGGGTGGTCGTGGACATCGGCCCGGAGGTGACCGGGCTCGCGGTGGGCGACCGGGTCATGGGCCTGTTCGAGGGCGCGTTCGGCCCGTGGGCGGTGGCGGACGCGCGCATGGTCGTGCCGATCCCCGACGGCTGGAGCTTCCGGCAGGCGGCCGCCGTACCGGTGGTGTTCCTCACCGCCTGGTACGGGCTGGTGGACCTGGCCGGGCTGCGGAACGGCGAAACGGTGCTGATCCACGCCGCCACCGGCGGCGTCGGCACGGCGGCGGTGCAGATCGCCCGCCACCTGGGCGCCGAGGTCTACGCGACGGCGAGCCCCGGTAAGCACGGGGTGCTGGAGGAGATGGGCATCGATGTGGCGCATCGTGCCTCGTCGCGCGATCTGGACTTCGAGGAGGTGTTCCGCGAGGCCACCGGTGGACGTGGCGTCGATGTGGTGCTCAACAGCCTCGCCGGGCCGTTCGTCGACGCCTCCCTGCGGCTGCTGGCCGACGGCGGACGGCTCTCCGAGATGGGCAAGACCGACATCCGCGACCCGGAACACCTCGCGGCTGCGTATCCGGGCGTCCGCTATCGCGCCTTCGACCTGGTCCCGGACGCCGGGCCGGACCGCATCGGGGAGATGCTGCACGAGTTGAGCGAGCTGTTCGCCGCCGGAGTGCTGCGGCCCGCACCCGTACGGCCCTGGCCGCTCAGCCGGGCGCGGGACGCGCTGCGGCAGCTGAGCCAGGCCAAGCACACCGGCAAGCTGGTGCTCGACGTACCCGCGGCGGTCGACCCGGACGGCACGGTCCTCATCACCGGTGGCACCGGCACCCTGGGCGCCTACATCGCCGAACACCTCGTCCGCGCCTGGGGGATCGGCCATCTGTTGCTGGTGAGCAGGCGAGGGCCGGACGCTCCGGGCGCCCGCGACCTGGCCGCCCGGCTGGAGGAGCTGGGCGCTCGGGTGCGCGTCGCGGCGGTGGATGTCACCGACGCCTCGGCGGTGGTGGAGCTGGTGGCGGGGATCGGCCCCGAGCATCCGCTGACCGGTGTCATCCACGCCACCGGTGTGCTGGACGACGCGGTGGTCACCTCACAGACCCCCGAACGGCTGGCGCGGGTCTGGACGGCCAAGGCCACGGCCGCGGCCCATCTGCACACGGCCACGGCGCATCTGCGGCTCGGCATGTTCGTCCTCTTCTCCTCCGCCGCGGGCACACTCGGCAGCCCGGGACAGGCCAACTACGCCGCCGCCAACGCCTTTTGTGATGCGCTCGCCGCCCACCGCCGGGCCGTCGGGCTGCCGGGTGTCTCGATCGCCTGGGGCCTGTGGGCCGACGCCAGCGGCATGACCGGACATCTGGCCGAGGCTGATCTGGCCCGGATGTCCCGTACCGGCGTGGCCGCCCTGAGCACCCGGCACGGTCTGGCCCTGCTCGACGCCGCCGTCCAGCACGGCGGTGCCCATCTGGTCGCCGCCCAGGTGGACCCCCGCACTCTCGCCGGACTGCCCGCCGACAGCCTGCCCGCCACGCTGCGCGCCCTGGCCGCCACGGGCGGCGGTGGCGGAGCCGGTCGGCGCACCGCGGCGGCGGCCGGGGAGGAGCGGCAGGTCGACTGGGGCGCCCGCCTCGCGGGCCTGTCCACGGCCGAACGACACCGACTCGTGCTCAACCTGGTCCGTGGCCACGCCGCCACGGTGCTCGGACACGCCGATGTGGACGCCGTGCAGGCCGAGGCCAGCTTCAAGGAGCTGGGCTTCGACTCCCTGACCGCCGTCGAACTGCGCAACCGACTCGCCGCCGCCACCGGTCTGCGCCTGCCCGCCGGGATGGTCTTCGACTACCCGGAAGCGGCCGTACTCGCCGACTACCTGCTGGAACGGCTGGCCCCCGGCGACGGGGCCACGCCGGGGCGGGACGCCGTCGACCCGGTCCTGGGCGAGCTGGCCAGGCTGGACACCACCCTGGCCGCCCTCGACACGGACGACGAGGGCAGGCAGCGAATCGCCAAACGGCTGGGCGCCCTGCTGGCGAAGTGGAACGGCGGCGGTCCCGGCGACCAGGTCGGCGCGACCGGCTTCGACGCCCTCGAAGCCGCCTCGGACGACGAGATGTTCGAGCTCATTGACCGTGAACTGCCCTGATGGAGGCGCGGAACTGATGTCGGGTACCGAAGAGAAGCTCCGCCAGTACCTCAAGAAGGTCACGGCCGATCTGGGGCAGACACGTCGGCGACTTCGCGAGATGGAGGAGCGTTCCCAGGAGCCGGTGGCCATCGTCAGCATGGCCTGCCGGTTTCCCGGCGGCATCACCTCGCCCGAGGACCTGTGGCAGCTGGTCGCCTCGCGCGGGGACGCGATCGGGGAGTTCCCCACCGACCGCGGCTGGGACCTGAACGGGCTGTTCCACCCGGACCCCGACCACTCCGGCACCAGCTACGTCCGCCACGGCGGATTCCTGGACCGGGCCGACGGCTTCGACGCCACCTTCTTCGGCATCAGCCCGCGCGAGGCCCTGGCGGCCGAACCCCAGCAGCGCCAACTGCTGGAAGTCTCCTGGGAATTGCTCGAACGCGCCGGAATCGACCCCACCTCGCTGAAAGGCACCCCCACCGGGGTCTACGCGGGCGCCGGAATTCTCGGCTTCGGCACCCCACAGATCGAAAAGAGCGCGGAAGGATATCTGCTCACCGGAAACACCCTGAGCGTCGTCTCCGGCCGGGTGGCCTTCACCCTCGGCCTGGAGGGGCCCGCGGTAACGGTGGACACGGCGTGTTCGTCGTCGTTGGTGGCGATGCATCTCGCCTGCCAGGCGCTGCGGCAGGGCGAATGCACCCTGGCCCTGGCCGGTGGCGTGACCGTGATGACCACCCCGAACACCTTCGTCGAGTTCTCCCGCCAGCGAGGTCTCGCCCCCGACGGCCGCTGCAAGCCCTTCGCGGCCGCCGCGGACGGCACGGGCTTCTCGGAGGGCGTGGGACTCCTGCTGCTGGAGCGGCTGTCCGACGCCCAGCGCAACGGCCACCAGGTGCTGGCGGTGCTCCGGGGCTCGGCCATCAACCAGGACGGCGCGTCGAATGGGCTGACCGCGCCGAACGGTCCTTCGCAGCAGCGGGTGATCCGCCAGGCGCTGATCAACGCGCAGTTGTCCTCCGCCGAGGTGGACGCGGTGGAGGCCCATGGCACGGGCACCACGCTGGGTGACCCCATCGAGGCCGAGGCGCTGCTCGCCGCGTACGGCCAGGACCGGCCGGAGGACCGGCCGCTGTGGCTCGGCTCGCTGAAGTCCAACATCGGCCATACGCAGGGTGCGGCGGGTGTGGCCGGTGTCATCAAGATGGTGATGGCCCTCCGCCATCAACTGCTGCCCGCCACACTGCACGTCGACGAGCCGACCCCGCACGCGGACTGGTCCGGCGGGACGGTGCGGCTGCTCACGGACCCGGTTGAGTGGCCGAGGAACGAGCGGCCACGCCGGGCCGGGGTGTCCGCGTTCGGGATCAGCGGCACCAATGCGCATGTGATCGTGGAGCAGGCTCCTGAGGAGGATGCGCCGGCGGTGTCCTCTGAGGTGGGTGGGGT
>NZ_JAAAYH010000166.1:0-17569 GCF_018035285.1 Streptomyces sp. MK37H
CCCGTCAGTCCTCCGGCGTCGCCCTGCCCGACCGGCGGCGGAACGCGTACGTGAGGGCCGAGGTCAGGGCCGCGACGCAGAGGCCGCACAGGAGGGTCGGGAGGGCGATCTCAGGGCGGACGTCCCACTCCCCTGCCGCGTCCATCCCGTACGCGGCGGCCACGCCCAGGATCACCAGCCCGGCCACCAGCTTGCCCGGCTCGAACGGATGGCGGGACCGGTCGGGGGACACGTGCCCCAGCGAGGGACCGCGCGAGTGATCGGACCGATGACCGAACCGATGCCCGGACCGATCGCCGAACCGATGACCGACCCGATCGCCGAACCGATGGTCGGCCCCATCGTCGAACCGATGACCGAACGAACGCCGCGTCATGAGCGCTTCACCTCCACCGCACCCAGCCCCATCTCCAGCTTCAGCGAGACCGTGCCCTCGGCCTTGCCGCCGCCCACCGGCTCCAGGGTGAGCTTGCGCTCCCGGCCCGGGCCGATGTCGACGTTGTGCTTGTCCCGCTTCTCGCCCGGCAGCCAGATGTCGCCGATCCCGACCTCGATGTCCAGCCTCACCCGGGCGTCGCGCGGCACCGTCACGGCGAGCTTGCCCGCGCCCATCTCCACCCGGCCGGCGATGGAGCTGCCCGCTTCCAGCGGCAGCCGGTCCAGCTTCAACTCGGCGACGCCGCCGCCCAGCTCATAGCCGTCGCGCAGCGACGCCACCGAGGTCGGGGCCCAAGTGCGCCGGGCCCAGTCGGGGGTGACGGCATCGGGGAGGGCGGCCGCGCCCGCCAGCAGCGCGCTCGTCAGCAGCGCGAGGAACACCGTGCCGCCACCGGCCCGCCCCCAGCGGGAGCTGATGACGAGGGCGAGCCCGAAGACGCCCAGCGCGCAGGCGAACCCGATCTCGAGGCTGGTGCCCAGCGGCTGCGAGGACCACCCCGCCCGCGCCCCCACCACGGCGGCGGCGACCGCCACCAGGAAGGCCCAGCCGCCGATCGACGCCCGGTCCGGCACCCGGCGCGCCCGCTCGGCCTTCGCCTCCCGCTTGTCGTACGGGCCGTCGTCCGGCCCCCACAGATAGCCGGTCCGCGCCCCGGCCCCGGCGCCGAGCGGCCCGGTCGTGCCGTCCTTGACGATCGGGTCGCGCCACCACGACGGGCCGGGGCCGCCGCGCGTGGGCGGCGCCTTGGTCTCGGGCGGCGCGTCGGCGACGGCCTGGGCCGTGGCCGCGTCCACCGCGCCCACGCTCTCCGCCTGCCGCCGGTGGTGCGACCAATAGCCCGCACCGGCCGCCGCGAGGGCGAGCATGAACGAGAAGTACATGACGCCGCCGTTGTTGAGCATCGACAGGAAGAGCCCACAGCCCACCAGCGCCACCAGCACCGCCGTCAGCCCGGGGCCCTCGACCCGGCCCGAGAGCAGCCTGCGCCCCTCGTTCTCGTCCTCGCCGTGGAACGGGATCAGCAGCCAGCAGAACCCGTACACGATCAGACCGAGACCGCCCGCGACGGCCAGCACCGACAGCACCACCCGGAAGATCACCGGGTCCAGATCGCAGTAGCGGCCGAGCCCTCCGCAGACCCCCGAGATCACCTTATGGTCACGACTGCGCCGAAGAGGCGTCTGTGACAGGCGGGAACCGGACGCGGCCCCGGCCTCGTCCGCCACGGTGGGTGCTTCGGTCATGCGTCCATGGTGACAACAGGGCCGTAGTCGCGACATCCGGCATGCCCCTAGGTCTTCCCTGAGATCTCCCCGGGGGTCACGGCGGCTATCGTGTCGCATCGAACGTGTGCGGGGAGGGGAAAGCGGTGTCGGACGAAGGCCACCTGATAGCCGGACGTTACCGCCTGGTCGAGAAGATCGGCCGTGGTGGCATGGGCACGGTGTGGCGCGCGGAGGACGAACTGCTGGGCCGCCAGGTCGCGGTCAAGGAGCTCTATGTCTCTCCGCACCTCGCCGAGGACGAACTGACGACCCTGCACGAACGCACCCGCCGCGAGGCGCGCAGCGCGGCCCGCATCACCCACCCCAACGTGGTCGTGGTCCACGACGTGGTGGACCACCACGGACTGCCGTGCATCGTCATGGAGTACGTGCCCTCCACGACCCTCGCCGACCTGCTGAAGGACGGGGGACGCGTCTCGCCCGACGAGGCCGCCCGCATCGGCCGCGGCATGATCGCCGCGCTGCGCGCCGCGCACGCGGCCGGGGTGCTGCACCGGGACGTCAAGCCCGGCAATGTGCTCCTCGGCCTCGAAGGCCGGGTCGTGCTCACGGACTTCGGCATCGCCATGGCCACCGGCACCTCGACGCTGACCAAGACCGGCGAGGTCGTCGGCTCCATCGACTACATCGCGCCCGAGCGGGTCAGGGGCCGCAAGCCCGGCCCCGCGTCGGACCTCTGGGCGCTGGGGGCGACGCTCTATCAGGCGGTCGAGGGGCGGCCGCCGTTCCGCAAGGCCACGGCGATCGAGACGGGTTACGCGATCGCCGTCGATCCGCTGGACCCGCCCAAACGGGCGGGCGCGCTGACCCCGTTGATCGAGAGCCTGCTGGCCAAGGAGCCGGAGCTGCGGCCCACGGCCGAGGAGACCGAACGGGCGCTGCGGCTCCCGGCCTCGGAGCCCGAGACGTCCTCGCTGCGGACCCCGCCGCTCGATACGACCACCACGAATCCGCCGCTCGACGCGACCATGAACCTGTCGACGCGGCGGGAGCCCGGCACGGACCGGACCACGGGCACGGACGCGCACTCCGCGCCGAACGCGCCCACGACACCGACCCCGTATCAACACACGACCCACACACCGAGTACTCCGCACAACGCGACGAGCACTCCGCACAACCCGCTGAACACTTCGCATACTCCGAGCACACCGCACGCATCGGACCCACGGCTTCCCTCGCACACCCCGGGCACCGGGAACACGCCCGGCGCGCAGCACACCCCGCCCACCGCCACGCCGTTCACCGCGTCGACGCCGTCCATGACCACCCAGACGCCGCCGCCCCCGCCCGCCCCCGCACCGGCGCGCAAGAGCCGTAAGGCGGTGTGGACCGCCGCGGCGACCTCCCTGGCGGTCGTGGCCGTGGCGGGCGGCATCTATGTGTTCGGCCTCGACCACGACAACGGCGGGGGGAACGGCGGGGGGTCCTCCGCCACGGGCAACCCGTCGGCCCCGGTGACCAAGCCGTACACCCCGCCGTCCGGCTACCACATCGTCAAGGAGAAGAAGTTCGGCTTCTCCCTCCCCATCCCCGACGGCTGGACCCGCCAGGAGCAGAACGACCCCGACGGCAACACGGTCGACCGCACCCAGGAGGTCCGCTACCTCGACCCCAACGGGCTGGCCGGTTTCAGGATCAACGTCCTGGACTTCGCCTCCGGCAACCAGGTCCAGCACTTCGAGGACCTCGAGGTCGCGTTCAAGGACAAGAAGGAGTACCCGATCTACGAGCGGTTGCGGCTGCAGGAGACGAAGTACCAGGGCATGCCCGCCGCGGTCTGGGAGTTCAAATTCCGCGGCGAGGTCCGGATGTTCCGCGCGATCGACCTCGGCTTCGGCAATGAGGGCGACAAGGAGTACGCGATCTACCTGAGCGCCCCGGACGCGGACTGGAGCACCTACCGGCCGATCTTCGACGAGGTCCGGGACGGCTTCCGCATCACCAAATGACGGGGCGAGGCCCGGGGGCACGCCCCGCGTGAAGAGGCGCGCCCCGCGAAGAGACGCGCCTCCCGCGAGAGCCGCGGGCTACGTGAAGAGCTGCGAGCCCTGCCGGCGGCGGCGCCGGGAGATGGCGACATCCAGGGAGAGATACGGCGCCCCGGCCAGCACCAGCGGCAGCCACGCCATCAGATAGGCCAGGTCGTTGCCGTAGTAGTACGGGTCCGACTGCCAGCTGACGGTGAGCCACAGGCTCAGCGAGATCAGCGCGCCGCCGAAGGCGGCCAGGCGGGAGAGGAGGCCCACCAGGATGCCGAGGCCGACGGCCAGTTCGCCGTAGGCCATCGCGTAGCCGAAGGCGGTGGGGTCCTTGAGGGCCTGGTCGACCAGCCATGGCACGGCCGAGCTGTCCCGCACCTGGCGCATCAGCTCGCCGATCGAGCCCGAGCCCGAGTCGGACAGGAAGGCCGAGTCGGTGAGCTTGTCGATACCGGCGTAGACGAAGGTGACGCCGAGGAAGATCCGCAGCGGCAGCAGCGCGTAACGGCCGGCGGTGGCCCTGATCCCCACCGGCTGCTGCTGCCCGCCTATGCCGCTCACGCCACCCACCCCGCCCATACCGTGCACGCTGCCGCCACCACTGCCCGCCGTGCCCGAACCGGCCATACGATCCGCGTGTCTCATGCCGCCCGCCTCTCCCGTCACGCCGCCGATTAGTTGCGTGTTCGACGAAACCATACGGAGCGGCCGACCGGAACGACTCAGTCCATGACATCGATGGGATAGCGGTTGGTCTCCGCCCCCGAGGCCGTCACGACCTGCACATCCACCCGGCCCGGCTCCACGTCCACCGGGACCGGCACGGTGAGCGCGGTGTCCGTGGGGCTGCTGAAGCCCCCGGCCACCGGGACCAGCGGGACATGGACGTGCACCGCGCCGATGCGGACCACCAGCTTGGCCAGCCGGTCCGGGTCCTGGGCGCCCGGCGGGACGAAGCCGCTGCCGCGGATCTCGATGTCGTCACCGGTGCGGATCGGGGCGTCGCGGTCGATGGCGCCCGCCTCGGGGAGGACCCGTACGACGGACAGCACGGTCGGGCGGCCGCCCTCCGCGTACTTCCCGGTCAGGTACATCACCACCGACACCGCCGCCAGCAGCGCCAGGCCCCACGGCACATCGGGCAGCCGCCACGGCTCGCGGGCGAGGCGGACCGCGGTGAAGACGAGGGCCACGGTGTGGACGACGATGTACTGCACATCGGCGAAGCTGCCGCGGCCCGCGTCGTCGGTCAGCAGATCGGCGGCGCGCGGGCGCGCGGCCCGCACCTTCTGGAGCCGCTGCGCCCGCACCCGGGCCGCCACGACGAGCCGTGCCAGCACCGCGGCCACACACGTCAACGCGGCGACCGTAAGGAGCCCGGCGGTGTGGCCGAGGGCGAGCCCATCGGTCAGCCGCTGCCGGTCGCCGGGGGCCACGGCCAGCTCGACGCCGAGCACCAGCACCGCGAAGACCGCGATCAGCAGCCAGGCGGCGGCGACGGTACGGGAGGTCGAGAGGCGGTTGTCCTCGCCGACGAGCGGGGCGAGCGGGCCGCCGTCCGCGCGGTGCAGCCGGGCGGTGAGGGTCAGCAGCGCGGCGGTGATCACGGCGGCGGTGAGCCCGGCCGTCCGCGCGACCGACCAGCCCGCGCCGATCGCCGTGGCCAACTGGCCGATCAGCAGCGCTCCGGCCGCGCCCCACACCACGAAAACCGTGCGCAGCCACACCCGGTGGCGCCAGGCCGAGGTCTCGGCGCGGCCGCTGTCGGCCACCGAGCGGGCCGCGTGGGCCAGCTCGTCCGAGACCCACTGCCGGGACGCCCCGGCCGAGTGGGCGAGAGCCTTGGGAAGGCCCTCTCCGGCCGCGAAACGCTCCCGCAGGGCCACGAACGTGGCCACGGCCCTCCGGTGGCCCTCACGGGCCCCCTGAGGGCATTCACAGCCCTTGTGGCCGTGCGGGTGCCCATGCGGGTGCTGTCCTTCTGCCGTCGTGGCGTTCTCCGCCTGCTCCACCGCCACGCGGGTCGCTCCGTCGTTCACTCGTTCCGTACGGGACCGTGGGTTCGCACGGCACCGCCCAACTGTCATGTGTTGAGAGGGGATTGTGCCGCACCGCGGAGGGTGTCAGCTCAGCAGGTCCGGCTCATCGCGGGTGATCTGCAGATACAGAGGTTGATAGTTGATCCACGCCACAAGATCGTTTCCGAGCTGCTCACGCGTCCGCATCGCGTCGGCGTAGTCGATGGGCACCGGCTTGCCCGACGCCTTGGCGGTCAGCTGAACCTGGGCGGCCCGCTCCATCGTGATGAACCACCACGCGGCCGCGTCGACCGAGTCCCCGACCGTCAGCAGACCGCGATTGCGCAGGATGAGGGCCTTGTGGCCGCCGAGCGCGGCGGCGATCGCGCGCCCCTCCTCCTCGTCCACGACGACCCCCGTGGTGCCCCCGTAGACCGCGTGGTCCTCGAAGAAGGCGCAGACCTCCTGGGTGATCGGCTCCAGCGGCTCACCGAGCGCGGCCAGCGCGCGGCCGTGCACCGAGCGGCTGTGCGCGACGGCCACGACGTCCGGCCGCGCCTGATGCACGGAAGAGTGAACGACGAAGGCCGCCTGGTTGACGTGGGCCCGCCCCTCGACCACCTGGCCCGCCTGATTGACGAGGAGCAGATCGCTCACGGTGATGTGGCCGAAGGGCGTGCCGAACGGATTCACCCAGTAGCAGTCGGTGAACTCCGGGTCCCGCACGGTGATGTGGCCCGCGACCCCCTCCTCGTACCCGAACCGCCCGAACAGGCGCAGCGCCGCCGCCAGCCGCTCCTTGCGATAGCGGCGCTCGTCGTGGTGGGAGGTGTGCTGCGGGGGCATGGTGAACCGCAGCTGGTCGGTCGGTATCGGGGTGGGGGTCTGCGGCTGGTTCGTCATCGGCAGCTCCGCTCCTCAGGTGTGCTGGAGCGGAAGCTACCTCTGGGTATCGCAGGAGGCCAGAGTCAGGGCCCGCTACAGGTGGTCGATCTCGGTGAGGTCGATGTCGATGGTGAAGGGCACCGAGAGCTTGAGCTGGTTGTGGTGGAGTCCGGTGGACCGGTAGACGCGCTTTTCTTCGTCAAGCTCGAAGACATGGACCACGGGGCGTGCGTCCGTGTTGGTCATCTCGACGCGCCAGAAGTGCGGGATACCCGCGTTGGCGTACTTGTGCGGCTTGGTGTCGTGGTCCCGGGCCTCGGACTCGGGAGAGACCACCTCGACGGCCAGGATCACATCGCCGACCTCGAAATAGGTCTGTTCACGGCTCCGCACGGCTTCGGCACGCACGACCGCGATGTCCGGTTCCGGGCCGTTGCGCTTGTCGATCACCACAGTCATCTCGCGTGCGATTCGCAGGTCAGGCCGCACAGTCTGACGCAGCCCGCTCACCAGCAGATCAATCACGACGCTGTGGAAGTAGCGCTGCGGACTCACGAAAACCAGACTCCCGTCGATCAATTCGGTATGCGGCGGGAGATCGGGCAGCGTCAGCAAATCGTCCACGGTGTAGCCATCCAGCGGCGGCATCGGCCACGAGGTGGTGTGCGGCGGCTCAGCGGTCATGGTTTCTCCCATGGACGGGATTCTTGGCCGTAGGGCCAGCGTACCCAGCCCGAACGCCGACGCCGCCACCCAAACGAATGAGCGACGGCGTAGGCGTTTGACGATCAGATGACCATCCGACCCGGAGGGAGCGCGGCGGTCACTCCCACTCGATGGTGCCGGGCGGCTTGCTGGTGATGTCCAGCACCACCCGGTTGATCTGGTCCACCTCGTTGGTGATGCGGGTGGAGATCCGCGACAGCACGTCGTACGGCAGCCGCGACCAGTCCGCCGTCATCGCGTCCTCCGAGGAGACCGGGCGCAGCACGATCGGGTGGCCGTAGGTGCGGCCGTCGCCCTGGACGCCGACCGAGCGGACGTCGGCGAGCAGGACCACCGGGCACTGCCAGATGTCGCGGTCCAGACCGGCGGCGGTCAGCTCCTCGCGGGCGATGGCGTCGGCCTCGCGCAGCAGGTCCAGGCGCTCCTTGGTGACCTCGCCGACGATACGGATGCCCAGGCCGGGGCCCGGGAAGGGCTGCCGGTGGACGATCTCGTCCGGCAGGCCGAGCTCCTGGCCGACCATCCGCACCTCGTCCTTGAACAGCCGGCGCAGCGGCTCGACCAGCTGGAACTCGATGTCGTCGGGCAGCCCGCCCACATTGTGGTGGGACTTGATGTTGGCCGTGCCGGTGCCGCCGCCGGACTCCACGACATCGGGGTAGAGGGTGCCCTGGACCAGGAACTCCACGTCCTCACCGGCCGCGCCCGCCTCGGCCACCAGCTCGGCCTGCGCCTGCTCGAAGACCCGGATGAACTCCCGGCCGATGATCTTCCTCTTCTCCTCGGGGTCGGACACCCCGGCGAGCGCGGTAAGGAAGCGCTCCTCGGCCTCGACGACCTTCAGCTGCACGCCGGTGGCCGCCACGAAGTCCTTCTCGACCTGCTCGGACTCGCCCTTGCGCATCAGCCCGTGGTCCACGTAGACGCAGGTCAGCTGGTCGCCGATGGCCTTCTGGACGAGGGCGGCGGCCACGGCGGAGTCCACACCGCCGGACAGCCCGCAGATCGCGCGCTTGGTGCCGACCTGCTCCCGGATCGCGGCCACGGACTCCTCGACCACATTGCTGGTGGTCCAGGTGGGCTCCAGGCCGGCGCCCCGGTAGAGGAAGTGCTCCAGCACCTGCTGGCCGTGGGTGGAGTGCATCACCTCGGGGTGGTGCTGCACGCCGTACAGCCTGCGCTCATCGCATTCGAAGGCCGCGACCGGCACCACATCGGTGGACGCGGTGACGGTGAAGCCCTCGGGGGCCTCGGAGCAGGCGTCGCCGTGCGACATCCACACCTGCTGCTCCTCGGGGGTGCCCGCGAAGAGCGTCGAGCCCTGCTTGGTGACGGTGAGCGCCGTACGGCCGTACTCCCGCGCCCCGGTGTTGTCCACCGTGCCGCCGAGCGCCGTGGCCATCAGCTGGAAGCCGTAGCACATGCCGAAGACCGGGACCCCCGCCTCGAAGATCGCGCGGTCGAGCGTGGGCGCGCCCTCGGCGTAGACCGACGAGGGGCCGCCGGAGAGGATGATCGCCTTGGGGTTCTTGGCGAGCATCTCGGCCACCGGCATGGTGGACGGAACGATCTCGCTGTAGACCCGGGCCTCACGGACCCTGCGGGCGATGAGCTGGGCGTACTGCGCGCCGAAGTCGACGACCAGGACGGTGTCGGGGGCGGCAGCAGGGGACGCTGATGGCACTTCGGCGGCCTTCCGGCGGTGGTGGCGTGCGGTGGAACAGGCTGCGGCGGGGCCACGGCTTCGGGGCGGGACCGCAGGTTTGGACTTTCGATTCTAACGGGCCCATAATCGACGCCATGTCCACGCGCATGACCTTCGTCTTTACCTATGGCACCGGCCCGTCCGGCTGCCATGGTCGTGCTGCGTAAACACTGACAGCGACTTCCCAGGCGCCCCGGGCCGGCAAAGGCCCGGGGCGCTCTGTCGTTTCTTCCGGGTCTTGGCCGGACTCCGGGGCTCCGCGACACGGACCAGGAGATACGGACATGAGCAGCAGCGTTTCGGCCACAGAGGCCGCCCATGTGATCGGCACCGCGCGGGAGCGGATCGACGCCCTCGACGGGCAGATCCTCGATCTCGTCCGGGAGCGGATGGCCGTCTCGGCCACCGTCCAGGAGGCACGGATCGCGGCGGGCGGGCGACGGGTGCACCTCTCTCGCGAGATGGAGATCCTCGACCGCTACCGGCAGCGGCTGGGCAAGCCCGGTACGACGCTCGCCATGACGCTTCTGGAGCTGTGCCGGGGCCGGGTCTGATCCCTCCGCCCTCGCGGCCACGACAGCCGACGCGGACAGCGGACACGGACAGGCGAAGGGCCCCGGGAGCGCCCGAGCGGGGCGGGCGCCCCCGGGGCCCTAGGCGGTCAGCACCGGCGTCAGGGCAGCGCCGGTGCTGAGAGGCGGCGCCGGGGGGTGCGCCGCTGGATTTCGGGGGCCCGTATGCCAGGGGTGTCTGGACGGCGTACGCCCGCGTGGTCGGACCAATGTCGGGGTGTGACCGGGGGCGTTTTCCCTCTCAGCATCGTGGTGGATGCGGAGCGCCGGGCGCAACCGTTTCGACCGGATACGGTCGGCCCCAGGCGTCCCCGGGGCCGACCGCCCTTAGGTGGTGACCGGGCTGCTGTCCCCTGCCGACCGGTCACCTCGCCGAAGCGAGGTCCCACGACGGGCCGCCTGAATCACCACAGGGGCCGCGTCTCATCGCTGCGGCGGATCTGAGCCACGCGTGGATTTTCCGGGCCGCTCCTGGCTGGCGCGGCACCGGGCACAACGAGCCCGCGCGCGGGCCGGTCACGCGCCGTACGGGTGATGACGTGCGAGGCCGGGCGCCCGTCGCGGATTCTGTGACCATTCTGTGAGCAACCGTGAAGGCAACCTTTCGGCCATTCGCCTGGTCATGTACGTGCAAACGCACGGCCATCCCGCGCCCCACCGCGACGGCCTTCCACACGCGTATCGCCCACCACGGCGATGCGTACGGACCCAGAGAGGTCTTCATGAAGCTTCGCCGCGCCCTGGCGGCTGCCGCAGCGACGGCCGCCATAGCCCCCGCCGCGCTTCTCGCGGCCCCCGCTGCCTTCGCGGAGACGCCGCCGAGCGAGAGCCCGTCGCCGTCCGCCTCCGAGACCGTGACGCAGTCGCCGTCGGACCCGGCGCCGTCGGAGACCCCGACCGACAAGGCCACGCCGACCACCCCGGCGCCGTCCAAGAGCGCCACCCAGGCTCCGACCCCCGGCGACCCCTCCGGCACTCCCTCGTCCACCCCGACCGAGACCGCCACCCCGACCCCGACCCCGACTTCGACCGAGGAGCCGGGCGACGGCGAGTGCGCGGACGACGGGGACTACAACGAGGACCCGGAGCTCAGCACGACCCTGGTCGGCCTGCCGTCGAAGGTCGTGGCGGGCAGCGGTTTCCACGGCTTCAAGTTCCAGGTGAAGAACGAGTCGGACCACAGCTACCAGCGGGTCGACTTCGGGCTCTTCGCGGGCACCGTGCACGAGTCCGCCCCGGACGGTACGGGCAAGTACCTGACCCTGCAGTACAAGGACCCCGAGTCCGGCGCCTGGAAGGCGATCTCCACCGACGAGAGCGACCCGGGCTCCGGCTACATCGGCTACACCGATGTGCGCCCCCACGAGACCCTTACGGTCGACCTCCGGCTGAGCGTCGCCAAGAGCGCGCCCGAGGGCTTCGGCTACGCCATCAGCGTCGGCGTGTACGCGGACGACGAGGGCAACTGCGTCTACTCGACCGGTGAGTACTACGAGTTCGACGTGCTGAAGGCGGGTTCGAAGCCGGGCCATGTGCCCCCGGCCGACCCGAAGCCGCAGGGTGGCAAGAAGCCGCTGCCGCACAAGCCGGAGGGCGACACGGAGATCAGCCCGAAGGGCAGCCTGGCCGAGACGGGTTCCTCCTCCGCGCTGCCGATGATCGCCGTGATCGGCGGTGTGGCGATGGCCGCGGGCGGAGGCGCGGTCTTCGTGGTCCGTCGCCGTCGCGCCACGGTCTGACGGTCCTCGCGACGGTTCTGAGGGGCGCCGTACGGGCTGGTCTCCGGCCCGTACGGCGCCCCGGCGCTCAGGCGCCCAGCGCTCAGCTGCCCGGCGCTCAGGCGCGCGGCGGGACCTTCGGCACCGGCAGCAGCGGGAGCCTCAACGCCCCGAAGGCGTCCGCCGGTACGGCGGGGCTGCGCGGCGGGACGGGCCGCAGGCGCTCGTACGGCGCCTCCGGGGCCGGGCGCGGGTCGGACTCGCCCTTGTTGGGCCACAGGGACATCGCCCGCTCGGCCTGGGCCGTGATGGTCAGGGACGGGTTGACGCCCAGATTGGCCGAGACGGCGGCGCCGTCGACCACATGGATGCCCGGATGGCCGTAGAGCCGGTGGTACGGGTCGATGACGCCTTCCTCCGGGGACGCCCCGATCGGGCAGCCACCGAGGAAGTGGGCGGTCAGCGGGGTGCCCATGAGCTCGCCGACGTTGCTGCCCGCGAAGCCGTTGATCGAGTCGGCGATGTGGCGGGCGGCCTCGGCGCCTTCGGGGATGTGGTCGGGGTTGGGCTCGCCATGGCCCTGGCGGGCGGTGAGCAGCCCCTTCCCCGGCCCCTTCGGCTTGCGGTAGGTGGTCAGCGAGTTGTCGTGCGTCTGCATGACCAGGCCGATGATGGTCCGCTCCGACCAGCGGCGGTTGGACAGCGAGCGCACGGCCAGGGTGGGATGCCGGAGGTTGGCGCCAAGGAAGCGCAGCCAGCGCGGAACACGTCCGCCGTGAGGGATCTGCAGAATGGAGAGCATCCCCATCGCGTTGGAGCCCTTGCCGTAGCGGACGGGCTCGATATGGGTGTTCTCGTCCGGGTGGATGGACGAGGTGATCGCGACACCCCGGGTGAAGTCCGCCCGCCCCTCCCCGCCCCGCGCGCGGCGGTAGCGGCGGTCGGTGGTCTGCGCGCCCACCAGGGCCTCGGAGTTGGTGCGGGTGAGGATGCCGAGCCGCTCCGAGACGCGCGGCAGCAGCCCCTTGTCCCGCATCGTGTGCAGCAGCGTCTGGGTGCCGTACGTACCGGCGGCGAGGACGACGTACCGGGAGCGCAGCGCCTTCGGCTTGCCCTTACGGCGGTTGTCGGTCGGGACGGTGGTGACCGTATAGCCGCCATGCGGGTCGTCGCACAGGGCGACGACGGTCGTCATCGGGTGGACCACGGCTCCGGCCCGCTCGGCGAGGTGGAGATAGTTCTCATTGAGGGTGTTCTTGGCGCCGTGGCGGCAGCCGGTCATGCACTCACCGCACTCCGTGCACGCCTTACGGGACGGGCCCGCGCCGCCGAAGTACGGATCGGGAACGGCCCCGCCCGGCGCGGCCTTGGTGGTGCCGTCGGCGTCGTGGCCGTCCCCGAAGAAGACGCCCACGGGCGCCATATGGAAGGTGTCGCCCACGCCCATCTTCTCGGCGGCCGCCTTGAGGTGGACGTCGGACGGGGTGAGGGTGTGGTTGAGGCGCGCCCCGAGCATCCGCCGCGCCTGGTCGTAGTACGGGCTCAGCTCCTCCTGCCAGTCGGTGATGTGCCCCCACTGGCGGTCCCGGAAGAACGGCTCGGGCGGTACGTAGAGGGTGTTGGCGTAGTTGAGCGAGCCGCCCCCGACCCCGGCGCCCGCCAGCACCATGACCTTGCCCAGCACATGGATGCGCTGGATGCCGAAGCAGCCGAGGGCCGGGGCCCAGAGGTAGTTGCGGAGGTCCCAGGAGCTCTTGGGCAGGGTTTCGGGGGTGAACCGGCGGCCCGCCTCGAGGACGCCGACCCGATAGCCCTTCTCGGTCAGGCGCAGGGCCGATACCGATCCGCCGAAGCCCGAGCCGATCACGATCACGTCGTAGTCGAAGTCACCATCGTCGGCATGGGCGTTGAGATCGCCTGCGAAGTCCTCTTCGTGGCCGGGCTCTTGTGCCCGCTTTTGGGCAGACTTCTCCCCTGACACTGGTACCTCCATTGAAATGTGCTGGTCAGCGCAGGCGCAGTGCCTTGAGCGCACGCAGGCTGCGGGTCATGAAGTCCGCGTATTTCTCGTCCGTCATCCCGAAGGCCGGGCCGAGCGGCATCAGCCGCTGCTGGGCGACCGTCTGCGGTTCGGTGAACCTGAGGATGCCCTCGGAGCCATGGCGGCGGCCGAGTCCGGAGTCGCCCATGCCGCCCATGGGAGACGCGACGCTGCCGAAGGCGGCGGCGTAGCTCTCGTTGAGGTTGACCGTGCCCGCGCGGAGCCGGGTGGCGATCGCGCGGCCGCGCCGGGCGTCCTTGGTCCAGACGCTGGCGTTCAGACCGTAGGACGTCGCGTTGGCGCGCTCGATGGCCTCGCCCTCGTCGCGGAAGCGGTAGACGGAGACGACCGGGCCGAAGGTCTCCTCGGTGCAGACGGCCATCGGGGACTCCACGCCGTCCAGGATGGTCGGCTCGTAGAAGTACGGGCCGATGTCGGGGCGGGCGCGGCCGCCGGCGAGCACCGTGGCGCCCTTGGAGACGGCCTCGTCCACATGGCGGGTGACGGTCTCCAGTTGGCGCTCCGAGACGAGCGAGCCCATCTCCGCCCCGTACGCCAGGGCGGTGCCGAGCCGCATGGCCTTCGTACGGGCCGCGAAGCGCTCCAGGAAGTCGTCCGCGATCGACTCGTGGACATACAGCCGCTCCATGGAGATGCACAGCTGCCCGGCGGAGGCGAAGCTGCCGCGCACCGCGCCGTCGACCGCGCGGGCGAGGTCGGCGTCGCGCAGCACCAGCATGGCGTTCTTACCGCCGAGTTCGAGGGAGCAGCCCACCAGTCGGGCGGCGGCGGCCTGGGCCACCTCGCGGCCGGTGCGGGTGGAGCCGGTGAACGCGACATAGTCGGCGCGCTCGACCACGGCGGGGCCGACCACCGGGCCGTCCCCGATCACGACCTGCCACACCCCGGCCGGAAGTCCGGCCTCCACCATGAGCTCGCGCGCCCACAGGGCGGACAGCGCGGTCTCGGTGTCGGGCTTCATCACCACGGCGTTGCCCGCCACGAAGGCGGGGATCGCATCGCCCACGGAGAGCTGGAGGGGGTAGTTCCAGGGCGCTATGAGGCCCACGACCCCGCGTGGCTGGCGCAGTTCGGTGACCTTGGTGAGGGTGGGCACCGCGCCCAGATGCCCCTTGGGGCGCAGATACGCGGGCGCCTTACGGCCGTAATGGCGGGCCACGATGGCGACACCCTGGATCTCCTCCTGGGCGTGCAGCCGGGTCTTGCCGGTCTCCAGCTGGATCAGATCCAGGATCTCCGGCTGGCGGCGCAGCAGCAGATCGTGGAAGCGGAGGAGGACGGCGGCGCGCCGGCGGACGGGCGTCGCGGCCCAGGCCCGCTGGGCGGCGCGGGCGTTCTCAAAGGCGGTGGCGACGTCCTCGGGGGTGGACTCGGGCAGGGCGGCGGCGAGGACTTCCCCGGTGAACGGGGTGTGGCTGACGGTGGTGCCGCTGCCGCCGACACCCCGGGTGAGCCGGGTGATCAGCTCGGGAGTGACGACGTCGGCGGCGGTGCGGGTGCCTTCGGGGGCGACCGGGTTGCCGGCGCCGCCCTGCGTGATGTGCGAGTCCGTCATGGGGGCGAGAGTAGGCCCGCCCGGCGGCTTTGGGTACCCGGCGGTAACAACTTTCGCCCCGCGGCCCCGGCGGACCCGCCCAACTCCCTCAGAGCTTGTCGATCTTCAGATTCCGCACGATCCGCTCGTAGAGCTCCTCGCCGTCCCTCTGGGCGTCGCCGTTGGCGGGCATGGAGACCGTCAGATCCCAGGCGACCTTGGACTTGTTGACGTAGAGGTGATCGCGCTTCACATACCGGATGGGGTTCTTGTTGCTGCTGGTGCCGTACGGCAGATAGGAGGTGGTGACGTCCCGCGCCTCCTTCCCCTGCTGCTTCGACCCGGCCTTCTCGCTCTTGGCCTCCTCGACCGTCGCCCCGCCGCCGTCCTTGTAGAAGGCCACGATCTGGTCCGCCGCCGCGTCGAGGTTCGCGGGGTCGTTCTCGCCGTCGGGGGTGGAACGCCGCAGGGAGACGCTGAAGACACCGCTGGGGTCGTAGTACGTGACCACGGGGTTGTCCGAGTCGCTGTCGTCCTGGACCCGCCGGTACTCGCCCGGCACGGCCAGGGACGCGCCCACGACATCGCGCTCTTCCCGGACCGTCCAGCCCGGCGGCAGCCCCTCACCGGAGAACGGCTTCATGATCGTGAGCGCCAGGGCGGCCGCCACCACCAGCACCAGACCGCCCAGTCCGAGTTGCGCCTTACGGTTCTTGTGCAGGATCGGCGGCACGAAGCGGCTGCCGGTGGACTGCCCGCCGCCCGGCGGGTATCCGGCCGTGGCGAGCATGGTGGGCACCGACTGCGGCTCCCGCGCCGCCGCCTCCAGGGCCTGCCGCACCTCGGGCGCCGCCGGGCGCATCGCCGGGTCCTTGCGCAGCAGTTGCATGATCAGCGTGGCGAGCGGGCCGGTGGCCCGCGCGGGGACCTGCGGTTCGGAGCCGAGCACGGCCTGGAGGGTCGCGGGGGCGTGGGAGCGGCGGAACGGCGACATGCCCTCGACGGCCGCGTACAGCACGACGCCGAGCGACCACAGGTCGGACTCCGGCCCCGGCCGCTGGCCCAGCACCCGCTCGGGCGCGATGAACTCGGGCGAGCCGACGAAACCGCCCGTCTCGGTGAGCCGCTGCTCGCCCTCGATCTGCGCGATGCCGAAGTCGGTGAGCACCACCCGGTCGCTCCGGCCGAGCAGCACATTGTCCGGCTTCACATCGCGGTGCAGCACGCCCGCCTCATGGGCCGCCGCCAGCGCGCCGAGCACGGCGAGGCCGATCCGGGCCGCCTCGCGCGGATCCAGCGTGCCCTCCATCAGCCGGTCGCCCAGCGACTGGCCGCGCACCAGCTCCATCACGATCCAGGGGCGGCCGTTCTCGACCACCACGTCGTGGACGGTGACGACGGAGGGGTGGTCGATCCGCGCCGCGGCGCGCGCCTCGCGCTCCATCCGCTGATAGACGGTCTGCCGCTCGCGCTCGGGGAGATGGTCGGGGACGCGCGGCTCCTTGACCGCGACATCGCGGTCCACGATCTGGTCGTGCGCCCGCCAGACGGTGCCCATACCACCGTGGCCGAGGCGGGAGACGAGCTGATAGCGGCCGCCGACGAGCCGCCCGCTGCTCGGGTCCTGCGCGGTGGGCCGGTCTCCGGCAGGCCGCTGTCCGGCGGGCGGCTGGGCGCCGCCGCGCGGATCGGCGAACCGCGTCGGCTCGTACGCGCCCCGCGACGGCCCCGCCGCCCCGGCCTCCTGGCCCGGCTGCTGGGAGCCCTGGGACCGCTGGGACCCCCGGGGCGCCTCACGCGCTTCGGGCGCCTCGGGCGGCGGCTGCGGCGCCGGCACCGGGGCGGCCGGAGCGTGCGGTGGCCGCAGGCTGTAGCTGGTGGGCTCGTTCGCCCGTCCCCCGTCGTTCGTCATGCGCCCATCATTACCCAGTCGGCGGCACCGCTGTGGAGACGCCGTGGGCGCTCGTGACAAAGCCGTTGCGACGTCGCTCAGTTCTCCGCGCCGGTGCGCGAGAACGTGGCGGCGGCGGTGTCGAAATGCCGCTTGCCCAGGGATTTCTCACCCACGGGGGCGGATAGCCACAGGTCGTACATTTTGCCGTTTTCGTTCCAGCTCAGGTCGTATGTCTGCCGTGAGCCGCCGTCGTCGGCGGACCCGTTCCAGATGAACGCCCACAGGGCGGCGGGGCGGCCGTTGTGCTCGGTCTCGATGACCTGGCCGCTGCGGTAGCCCGGATAGTCCTGCGGGCCCTTGGCGTCCGCCTTACGGCTGAGCCCGAGCGGGCCCTCGGGGCTCTGCTCCTGGACGTGGATGCCGATCCGGAACTCCATACCGGGCGAGTTGTAGTACACCCGGGGCGCCTTGTACTCGCGGGCGAACCCCTCGGGCACGGCGAGCGAGAAGCCGACCGGGTCCTTGACCAGCTCATAGCCGTCGGGGATCCGGTCCGTCGGGCTCGCCGTGGGCTCGGAGTCCTTCACGGGTCGCTGCGGCGCCTTCTCGGGGGCGCTCGGGCTCCGCGAACTCTCCTTGTCGGCGCTCTGGCTCGTACGCCCGCCCAGCGCCGCGTCGCCGTCACCGCCCCCGTTGTCCAGCAGCGCCACGACGCCCGCGGCCACGCCGGCGAGCGCGACCACCGCGG
>NZ_JAAAYH010000167.1:0-17519 GCF_018035285.1 Streptomyces sp. MK37H
CGGCGCCCGCCTCCGCGCCCGCTCCCGTACGTCCGCCGTCGGCCCGTCCGGCGCGCGGGCCGGGGGGTGAGATCCCCGGCAGTGGCGACGTCCGGGAGGTGCTCGCGGCGGGCGGGGCTCCCGAGACCCTGGCCGGGAAGGTCGCCGAAACGCTCGGGGAGCACGCCGCCGAGGCGCTGCGCGAGGACCCCTGGCAACTGCTGGCCGTGCCCGGCGTACGCCCCGACCAGGCGGACGGCTTCGCCCGCTCCCTCCTCGGCCCGGCCTGCGAGCCCGGCGACGAGCGCCGTGCGCTGGCGCTCACCGGCTGGCTGCTGGAGCGCGCCGCCCTCGAAGGGCATACGGCGCTGGAGTCGTCCGCGCTGCGTGATGCGCTCGCCAAGGCGTCCGTGCCGGACCCGGACGAGGCGCTGCGCACCGCGATCGCGGAGGGTGCGGTGCTGGTCTTCCAGGACGCGCTCGACGCCCCGGCGGGGGCCCGTCCCCGGGCGGCCGAGGACGAGGACGCCGAGCAGCCGGTGCGGGTGCTGCTGGGGCTGGACCGCTATGCCCTGGCGGAGGAGAGCCTGGCCGACGGTCTCGCCCGGCTGGCGAGCACCTTCGCCCCCTCTCAGGACGGCGAGGCGCCGACGGGCGATGCCGAGTGGGAGAGCGCGGCCGCCGCCGCGCCGTCCGCCTCCGCCGCGGAGCTCATCCGTACCGTCGCGGCCCACGGCCTGGTCGCCCACAGCGGTGGCGAGGCGGCGCGCGCCGAACCGGCGGCGCTGGTCGCCGCCGCCCGTGCGATGGGCCTGCGGGCCTACGCGGCCGCGCACACCGAGGACGGCAGGCGGCGGCTGGCCGCCGCCCTGGGCGAGGCCCCGGACACCGACCCGGACCAGGCCCCGGAGGCCGCCTCGGCGGCCGTCACGGTCGCCGGGCTGCTGGCCGGCGCCGAGGGCCCCGGACGCGACGAGGAGGGCGCGCCGGCGCTCGATCTGCTCGTCGTCCTGGACGCCCCGCAGCTCGATGTGGAGACGGCCGCGATGCTGGTCGAGTCGCTGCCGGACGGCGCCCGTCTGGTGCTCAGCGGGGATCCCGGGGTGCTGTGGTCGGCCGGTCCCGGCCGGGTCTTCGCGGACCTGGTGGCGGCCCGCCGCTGCCCGCAGGTCGTCTCCCGCACCCCCGACCCGGGCCCCATCGGCGAGCTGGTCTCGGGCATCGGGATCGGCGAGCTCAACCAGGTGGAGGCGCCCGGTAAGGAGGTCGTGATCGTGCCCGTACGGGACGCGGGCGAGGCGGTGCACCGCACCGTGCAGCTCGTCGCCGACTCGGTGCCCCGTGCGATCGGCGTCCCGCCGGAGCAGACCCAGGTGATCACCCCGGGCCACGGCGGCGCGGCCGGCACCCGCGCGCTCAACGCGGCCCTGAAGGACCGCCTCAACCCAGGCCCCGGCCGGTTCGGCGGCTTCGACCCGGGCGACCGCGTGGCGTACACCCCGGCCCCGGGCCGTACGGTGCCGGGCACCGTGGTCTCGGCGGACGCCGAGGGGCTGCGTCTGGACTGCGCGGGCACACCGGTCGTGGTGCCGCGCGAGGAGGTCGGCGAGCTGGTGCGGCACGGCTGGGCCCTCACCGCGCACCAGGCGGCGGGAGCGCGCTGGCCCGCGGCCGTGGTGGTGCTGCCGGGCGACGCCACGGCGGGGCTGACCCGGGCCTGGGTCTACACGGCCTTCGGCCGCGGTGAGCGCCATCTGTCGGTGGTCCACGGCGCGGAGGCGGCGCTGCCGCGAGCGGTGGCGGAAACCCCCTTCAAGGACCGCACCACCCGCCTACGAGCCCTCCTCCAGGCCCAGGTCCCACCCGCGCCCACTGGCTGACCGACGGGCCCGCGCCAGCCCCGGCCCGCGGCGGTCACCCGGATCACCCGACCTCGCGGTCAGGCGATTCGGGCCGCGTGATCCGGAACCGAGGGGCCCCACGCCAAGCGGCCCGGAACCGCGCGGCCCAAAGCGAAACGGTCCCGGACCGAGCGATCCGGGACCGGCTGGTCCGGAGTCGAGCGGTTCGGGCCGGTCCGAAGCGGAACGGCCCGGCCTGAGTGCTCCGGGACCGAGCGGTCCCGGAGCCCACCGCCCGGAACCGAGCCGCCCGGTACCGAGCAATCCGCGGCCCAGCGATTCGGGGCCGGTTGATCCAAAGCCAAGCGGCCCGGAGCCAAGCGGACCCGAACCCCAGAACTCAGCTGCCCGGCTCCAGGACCTCCAGGTCGTCCTCGTCCTCGTCCTCGATCTCCTCGTCGTCCTCGAGCTCCTCGTCGAAGACCGAGCTCATGTCGAAGCGGCACACGACCATATGCGGATCCGCCTGGTCGAAGGGGGCGGAGAGCCACTCCCCCGGCTCCGGGGCCTCCTCGGCCGCCACCACCCAGAGCGTGGAGTCACCCTCCTCCAGGCCGAACTCCTTGTGCCGAGAGGCGATCTCGTCCGGCTCGAACTCGCCGAAGACCACCCCCAGGGCGGTGTGCACGCTCTCCCCGGCGGCCGCCCCGCCGCCCTGCTTGTCGCTCCCCGTGTCGATGTCCGGATCCAGGTCGGCGATCCGCTGCGCCTGCGAGAGCAGTCGCTGCGGTTCGGCGACGACGTAGTCCCTGCGGATCAGCACGCTCAGCGCGCTCGGCTCCTCCGGCCCGGTGTAGGCGGGGAGGCGGTCGTCACCAGGGATCTCGAAGGGCGTCACCTCGTCGTAGGCGTCATAGAGCAGCTCGTCGTAGACCTCGGCTGCCGCGGCCAGTTCGTTGAACGCGGCGTAGACGGCCGGATCGCCTTCCCCCGACCGGCGTTCGACAGCGTCGAGGTGACGATCCAGTGCGGCTTTCACCGCTTCGGCGGCGGCACGTACCTCGGCAGCGGATGGCTGCGCAGCATCAGACATAGTGCAGACGCTATCCGTAGCAGGGCAGTTCCCGCACAATAGATGCGATGCCGGAATACGAATTCTGTGATGTGTATGTGCCGCGCGGCGTTTCCCGCAAGGCCACTACCCGCCTGCTCACCGACCATGCCGAGTACGGACACTGGGAGTTGGATCGCTTGAGACTCAACCCCGACGGCAGCCGCAGAGTGCGATTGCGGCGCCGGATCATCCGCCAGCTCCGGGCGACCTGGTAGCGGGCCGGGGCATGACCGGGCGGGCCCCGCTTGGCGCGGGGCCCGCCCGGAGTGACGCCACCGTCACCCGGCGTATGGGATCCGGTGTGTGATGTGCGGCGTGTGTTTGGGTGCGGTGCACGGTGTGCGGTGCGGTGGGGCCACCGCCCGGCACCTGTCAGCACCCATCAGCGCGAGGTGTGATCAGCGCGAGGTGTGATCAGCGCGAGGTGTGATCAGCGCTGTGCGGCGCGGGCCCGGCGGTAGAGCACCGTGCCCGCCAGCAGCATGCCCGCGGCGGCCGGAATGGCCAGCTCGACGGGGCCCGCACCGGTGTGCGCGAGCTGCTCCTTGCTGCCGAGGTTCGCGGACGGGTCGAGGCCGTGGGCTCCTGCGTGCTCGGCCTGGTGGCCCTGCGAGGAGTCCCCGGGCTGCTCCGAGCCACCACCGGGGTTCGAACCCCCCGGGTTGCTCGGGTTACCGGGGTTGCCCGGGTTCCCAGGCTGACCCGGGTTTCCGGGGTTCCCCGGGTTACCAGGGTTTCCGGGGTTGCCCGGATTGCCAGGATTCCCCGGGTTCCCGGGGTTCCCGGGGTTCCCCGGATTCCCCGGGTTGCCAGGGTTCCCGGGGTTCCCAGGATTCCCCGGGTTGCCCGGGTTGCCCGGGTTGCCCGGCTCCTCCGGCTCCCCCGGGTTCTCCGGCACCGCCGGCACCGTCTCCCCGCAGTCGCCGCCATCACTGCTGTTCCCGAACCCGACCGCGCTGACGTTGTTCCCGCACACATTGACCGGGACGCCGATCGGGGCCTGGATGTTGTTGCCGGAGCCGATGCCCGATGAGCCGCTGCTGCTGCCCTGCGCCTGCGAGCCGCCGGACTGCGAGCCGCCACCGCCGGACGAGTCGCCCGAGCCGCCACCGGTCCGGTCGCCGCACTGCCCCCCGCCGGCGCCGTTGAAGACACCGACGACGCTGACCGTGTTTCCACACAGGTTCACCGGCACATGCACCGGCGCCTGGATGTTGTTGCCCGAGACGACGCCCGGCGAGTACGCGGCGCCACCGTCGGCGCCCGACCCCGCCGCATGGGCATAGCCGCCGGTCACGGCGAGAACGCCGCTGGCCGCGGCTACGGTGATCAGGCCCTTTTTCGCAACCTGTCGCATAACTTTCTGCTCCCCTAGCCTTCCGTCCCGGACGGAGTGCGCGCGGGCGATCTCGCCCGCACCCCCATCCCCGAGCGGCCCCGGAGCGCGCACACTCCGAGACCACCCGGGATCACACCCCGGTGGACCGTGACTCGATGTCACGTGATCGATGCGGTAGTTGCCGAAGGCGGGGCACAGCACCACCCCCTTGTCGGCATCGCGACCCGGTTACGGGCCGCACACACCATGTAACGAGAAGGGAGCAATCAAGCTATCAAGCTACGACACCATTCACCCTTTTTGGTCCCTTCGGTATGTGTGATCGATTAGGCCGATCGTGTCAGCCCCTCAGCGGGCCCAGCAGCCCCCTCAGCACACCCTCAGCAGGCGTCCAGGAACCGGTCCAGCACCCGCACACCGAACTTCAGCCCGTCCACCGGCACCCGCTCGTCGACCCCGTGGAACATCCCGGCGAAGTCCAGCTCCGGGGGCAGCCGCAGCGGCGCGAAGCCGAAGCAGCGGATGCCGAGGTCGTCGAAGGACTTCGCGTCCGTACCGCCCGAGAGGCAGTACGGCACGGCGCGGGCGATCGGGTCCTCGGCCTTCAGCGCCGACTGCATGGCGTCCACCAGCGCCCCGTCGAAGGTGGTCTCCAGCGCCTTGTCCGCGTGCACGTCCTCCCGCTTGACCCGCGGGCCGAGGATGCGGTCGAGGTCGGCCAGGAACTCCTCCTCGAACCCCGGCAGGAAGCGCCCGTCCACATGCGCCGTGGCCTGCCCCGGAATGACGTTGACCTTGTAGCCGGCGCTGAGCATGGTCGGGGCGGCGGTGTTCTGGAGCGTGGCCCCGATGATCTTCGCGATGCCGCCCAGCTTGGCGAGCGTCTCGTCCATGTTCTCCGGGTCGAGCGGAGTGCCGAGCGCGTCGGACAGCTCGTCCAGGAAGGACCGTACGGTCTTGGTGACCCGCACCGGGAACTTGTGCCGCCCGAGCCGCCCGACCGCCTCGGTCAGCTCGGTGATGGCGTTGTCGTTGTTGGTCATCGAGCCATGACCCGCGGTGCCGTCCACCGTGAGCCGCATCCAGTGCATGCCCTTCTGCGCGGTCTCGATCAGATAGAGCCGCAGCTGCTCGTTGACGGTGAAGGAGAAGCCGCCGACCTCGCCGATCGCCTCGGTCACGCCCTCAAAGAGCTCGGGGTGGTTGTTGACCAGGTGCTTGGCCCCGTAGACCCCGCCCGCCTCCTCATCGGCGAGGAACGCCAGCACGATGTCGCGCGGGGGCTTGCGGCCGCTGCGCAGCCGCTCCCGGACGACCGCGAGCGTCATCGCGTCCATGTCCTTCATGTCCACCGCGCCCCGGCCCCAGACGCAGTCGTCCACGATCTCGCCGGAGAAGGGGTGGTGGGTCCAGTCCTCGGCATTGGCCGGTACGACGTCGGTGTGGCCGTGGATGAGCAGCGCGGGACGGGACGGATCCTCCCCCTCGATGCGTGCCACGGTCGACGCCCTGCCCTTGTGCGACTCGAAGATCTTGGGCTCGAGCCCCACCTCGGCCAGCTTCTCGGCGACATACTCGGCGGCCGCGCGCTCACCGGGGCCGGAGTGGTCGCCATAGTTACTGGTGTCGATCCGGATCAGGTCACGGCAGAGGTCGACCACCTCGTCCTCACCCTTGACCGTCCCGGTCGTCGTCGCGCCCGAAAGCGACTCACTCACGATGCCTCCTCGTCGTTGCGCTGCCACGGAACGCCCTGCCACGGACCCCGCGGCAGGGGTCACCCGCCCATCCTCCTCCGCTCGCCCGCCGAGCCCAAGGCGGCAATACCGCCGTCATGCCCCCGTCACACAGCCCGCCCACCCGGCCACCCCGGAGCACGACCGGCCGTGATCGAGCACGTCCCGATGTTTGCTATGGTTTTCCATGTCGGAGCGGCCACGGGCCGACCGGCGGACACCTGGTCCGGGTGGCGGAATGGCAGACGCGCTAGCTTGAGGTGCTAGTGCCCTTTATCGGGCGTGGGGGTTCAAGTCCCCCCTCGGACACATACTGACAGCCCAGGGCTTCACGAGAGTGCTGGTCGAGTCTCATCTCGGCCAGCACTTTGCGTTTCCCGGAGGTGGTGACGCACGTCAGGGCGGCGGAGCGAGGGCAGTCGGGCTCGCGGAACAGCGGCATCTCCGGCCGCCCTCGGCCTCGTTCTCCGCGGAGCGCCGCTGCGCCCCCGGGGGCTGGCATCCTCGACTTCGCATCGCGGAGTGGACGGGCACGGACGGACCCTGAGCCGCATCGGGCCGGGAGCGCGTCAGGTGATCGCACAGCACAAGGCCCAGCAGGCCCGCAGGCTGGTGCGCATGTGCACCGAAGCCGGGCTGCCCGATCCCGAGCAGGCGGCGGCCGAGATCACCTTCGCCCTTGAAGGCGCGCAGGTCAGTGCGCGAAACGGAAGCATCGAACAGGCGGGCCGTCGCCTGCTCACCATCGTCGAGGCCATCGTGGACCGGACCGCCGACCGCTTGATGTCGATCCAGTCGCGGGAACGGGCCCAGCCCCGCCCCCGGCCACCACGCACCCGCCGCAGAACCCGTGCACTCTCAGGCGTGATGTCCACGCACGAACGGCCGAATCGGAGTGAGCGGGAGCCTGGTCCGGAAGGCCGTGGCGCCCGGGACGCTGGTCAGCGTGATCGTGCCGCCGTGGGCCGCCACCACGGCCCGGACGATCGCCAGCCCCAGCCCGGTGCCGCCCGCCGCCCGGGACCGGCCGGGATCCGCGCGCGCGAACCGCTCGAACACCTCGTCCTGGAGTCCGTCGGGCACCCCCGGACCGTCGTCCGATACCGTCAGCTCCGCCCAGGCCGCACCGGCCGTGGCGAGCCGTACGGTGACCCGGGTGCCGGGCGGGGTGTGGGTACGGGCGTTGGTCAGCAGATTGCCCACCACCTGCTGGAGCCGGTGCTCGTCGCCGAGCACCGTCACCGGCTCCTCGGCCAGCTCCAGCGTCCAGCGGTGGCCGGGCCCGGCGGCCCGTGCGTCGCCCGTCGCGTCGAGTACCAGCCGGGTCAGATCGACCGGTCGGCGGGCCAGAGGCCGTCCCGCGTCGAGCCGGGCGAGCAGCAGCAGATCGTCCACCAGCGTGGACATCCGCTCCGACTCGGCCTGGATCCGCTCCAGCGCGTGCCGCACGTCATCCGGCACCGGCCCCGGATGGCGCAGCGCCAGCTCGGCGTGGCCACGGACGGAGGCCACCGGTGTCCGCAGCTCATGACTGGCGTCGGCGGCGAAGTGCCGCAGCCGCTCCTCGCTCGCCTGGCGACGGGCGAGCGCGTCCCCGACGTGGCCGAGCATCCGGTTGAGCGCGGTGCCCACCTGGCCCACCTCGGTGTGTGGATCGGTGTCCGGCACCGGCGGCGGCATGGCCACCTCACCGCTGGCCAGCGGCAGCTCGGCCACCCCGGCGGCGGTCGTGGTCACCCGCCGCAGCGGGCGCAGCGACAGCCGTACCCACAGTGCCCCGGCCACCCCGGTGACCAGCAGCGCGCTGCCGAACACCACGCTCTCCACGATCTCCAGCCGGTGCACGGTCTCCTCCACCGGACGCAGCGGCAGCCCGGTGACCAGGACATCCCCGTCGTCCCCGTGGACGGCGACCACGCGGTAGCCGCCGAGCGCGGACAGACGCACGCTGTGGCCGTCGCCGTCCACTGGCAGCCCCGCCAGGACCGCCCGGTCGGCGCCGGTCAGCGGTACGGCGGCGTCCGTCTGGTCGCGTACCACCGCCGCGTCGGTCGTCGTACCGCGCAGCAGCCGGGCGCCGAAGGTGCGGTCCGACTGTCCACGGGTGTCGGGCGCGTTGTCGGCGTCGGGGTGCCGCTCACCGTGTTCCAGGCTGGCCGGGAACCGGCCGCCGGCCGCCGTGAGCTGCTGGTCCAGCCGCCGCACCAGAAACCCCTCCAGGGCGAACACCGTGGTCAGCCCCACCGCCAGACTCGCCACCGCGAGCAGCACCACCAGCCCGGCGGTCAGCCTGGCACGCAGCGTACGGGGCGGCCACCTGGTGAACGGCCGCCTCATGAAACCTCCGCCTTCAGGACGTAGCCGACCCCGCGCACGGTGTGGATCAGTGGCGCCCGCCCCGCGTCGATCTTCTTGCGCAGATAGCTGATGTACAGCTCGACCACATGGGCCTGGCCGCCGAAGTCGTAGCTCCACACCCGGTCCAGGATCTGCGCCTTGGACAGCACCCGCCGGGGGTTGCGCATCAGGAACCGCAGCAGCTCGAACTCGGTGCGGGACAGCTCCACGGCCACACCCCCGCGGGTCACCTCCCGCGCCTGCTCGTCCATCACCAGATCCGCGACCACCAGCCGGTCGTCGCCCGGCTCCCGCGCCATCCCGGCCCGGCGCAGCAGCCCGCGCAGCCGGGCCAGCACCTCCTCCAGGCTGAACGGCTTGGTCACATAGTCGTCCCCACCCGCCGTGATACCCGCGATCCGGTCCTCCACCGCGTCGCGCGCGGTCAGGAACAGCACGCACACATCCGGCAGCTCCGCCCGCACCGCGCGCAGCACCGCGAGCCCGTCGGTGTCCGGCAGCATCCAGTCGAGCACCACCGCGTCCGGGCGGAACGCCCGCGCGGCGTCCAGCGCGGACGCGCCGTCGGCGGCGGTGCGGGCCTCCCAGCCCTCGTAGCGCAGCGCACCCGACAGCACCTCGGTCAGATCGGGTTCGTCGTCGACGACGAGGACGCGGACCCGGGCGCCGTCGGGCCGCAGCAGAGAACGGCCGGTGGGGTGCGTATCCATGATGCGTCCAGCATCCCTCGCGGTGTGCGGTGCCGAGACCCGCCCTTCCTCTGAGTTTCCTCTGAATCCGAACGCGTCCGCCCGGGTTCAGAGGGTCCTCAGAGCTTCGCGCGTGACGCTGGCCGGGCACGTCACCGAGAGGACTCCCATGAGCAGCACGACGCCGCCGGTCCCGGCCATGACCCGCCCGTCCCGGTCGGCACCGCGCCCGCCCAGCCCCGTACCGGTGCTCACGCACGTGATGATCTGGGGCGGGGCCGCCGCCGTCCTGGCGCTGTGGTGGAGCGACACCCCCTCGGTCGTCGGCGCCGCCGGCTGGCTGACCGGCGCGGGGCGGATCACCGGTCTGCTCGCCGGTTACGCCTGCGCGATCCTCCTGCTGCTGATGGCGCGTGTACCGCTGCTGGACCGCGCCATCGGCACCGATCGGCTGGCCCGCTGGCACGCGATGGGCGGCCGCTACACGATCTCGCTGGCCTGCGCCCATGTCCTGCTGATCATCTGGGGGTACTCGCTGGAATCGCGCACCGGCGTGGTGGACCAGACCACCACTCTGGTCCTCCACTACCCGGACCTGCTCAAGGGGACGATCGGCTTCTCGCTGCTCCTCGTCACCGCGATCGTGTCCGCGCGGGCCGTGCGCCGTCGCCTCCCCTACGAGACCTGGCACCTTCTGCACTTCGCGACCTATCTCGCGGTCTTCCTGGCCTTCGGACACCAGCTCTCCGACGGGGCCGACTTCACCGGGGACCGCACGGCCCAGCTGGTCTGGTACGCCCTCTACATCGCGGTGGCGGCCCTGCTGGCCTGGTACCGGTTCGCCGTCCCGGTGCGCCGGGCGCTGCGCCACCGGCTGTACGTCACCGAGGTCCGGCCCGAGGCTCCGGGCGTCGTATCGGTGTATCTGTCGGGCAGCGGGCTGGCGGAGCTGCGCGCGGAGCCCGGCCAGTTCTTCCGGTGGCGGTTCCTGACGCGGGGCATGTGGTGGGCCGCCAACCCCTACTCCCTGTCCGCCGCCCCACACCCGGCGTACTTGCGGATCACCGTCAAGGCGTCCGGTAGCCACAGTGCGGCCCTCGCCCATCTCCGGCCAGGCACCCGGGTTCTCGCCGAGGGCCCGTACGGGGCCTTCACCGCACGCCGCCGCCGCACCCGCAAGACCCTCCTCCTGGGCGGCGGCGTCGGGATCACCCCGCTGCGGACCCTCTTCGAGACGCTGCCCGGCGAGGTGACTCTCATCTACCGGGCCCGGCGCCCCGAGGACCTGGCCCTGCGCGGCGAGCTCGACGCACTCGCCGCCGCGCGCGGGGCGGCCGTCCATTACGTCGTGGACGAGCCCGCCGCCTACTCCTCTCCGCTGACCGCTGGGGCGCTGCGCGGTCTGGTACCCGATCTCGCCGAACGAGACGTCTACCTGTGCGGCCCACCGGGCATGACGGAGGCCGCGCTGGGCGCCCTGCACGAGGCGGGGGTACCGCGCCGCCGTGTCCACCACGAGTCGTTCGCGTTCTGAGTCCGATCCGCGCCGCGTCCGAAGGAGATCCACCGTGCGCAAGGCCGCCGTGACCACCGTCTCGACCGTGGCAGGTGTGATCCTGCTGCTGTCGCTCAAACCGCACCAGAAGCCGGCCCCGGACTTGACGGCATCGCCAGCCCCCTCCGGGACACCGGGAGCGTCGACGTCCCCCGCGCCGAGCGGGCACGAGCGCTCGAACGGCGGCGCCTCCGGCACGTACACCGGCAGCGTGATCAATACCTCGTACGGACCGGTCCAGGTGTCCGTCACGCTCTCCCACGGCAGGATCACCACTGTCAAGGCGCTCCGGACTCCGTCCGACCGCCCCCGCTCCCAGCAGATCGCCGCGGACGCCGTGCCCCGGCTCACCCAGGAGGCGCTGAGCGCCCAGAGCGCGCACATCGACGCCGTTTCCGGCGCCACCTACACCAGCGAGGGGTACGCCCGGTCCCTGCAGAGCGCACTGGACAAGGCCGGTGTCTGAGGCATCCACCCCCGCGCGCGGAATGCGCCACGTCGAGCACGCCATGGGCACGGTGTTCTCCTTCGACCTCCGCGATCCGGTCACCCCGCCCGTCCGCCGGGCCCTGAAGGAGGCCGTGGCCTGGCTGCACCACGTGGACGAGGTCTTCTCCACCTACCGTCCCGACAGCGCGATCAGCCGCCTCGGCCGGGGCGAGCCGGTCCCGGAGCGGCACGGGCCCGAGGTGGCCGAGGTGTTCGCGTTGTGCGAGGAGGTGGCGCACGCCACCGACGGCTGGTTCAGCCACACCCCCGGCGGCCGGCTCGACCCGTCCGGATTGGTCAAGGGCTGGGCGGTCGAACGGGCGTCGCGGATGCTGTACGAGGAGGGCGCGCACAACACCTGCGTCAACGGTGGCGGCGACATCCAGCTGCGTGGCGAAGCCGCCCCCGGCACGCCCTGGCGGATCGGCATCGCGCACCCCGCCCGCCCTGGGAAGCCGGCTGCCGTGGTCACCGGACGTGATCTGGCCGTCGCCACCTCGGGGACGGCCGAGCGCGGCGCGCACGTGATGGACCCGCACACCGGCCGGCCCGCCACCGCCCTGGCCTCTCTCACGCTGACCGGCCGCAGCCTCACCCGGACCGACGCCTACGCCACGGCCGCGTTCGCCATGGGCGCCGGGTCCCGTGACTGGATCGAGGCTTGGGACGGCCACGAGGGGCTGGGGATCACCGCGGCGGGCGAAATCTGGCGCACCCCGGGTTTTCTCTGAGCCACCCGCACCGCCCTACGGCGCCTCGCGCCACCCCACGGCGGCAGAACGATCGGTTCCGGCCACCCCTCGCCGCAGCGCCCGTAAGAGCCGCGTCAAAGGCGCGCTGATCGCCGTATGGGACCCGTCAACGACGCGCGGATCCGGCCATGGGACGGGGTTTCCTTCTTGCGTTGTCCGTTCGATCCGCTGTTCGCGGATCTTCCCCGACCTCTTTCCAGGAGCTCGCGATGGCCGATGTGGCCTTCGTCGTCGCCACGATCGCGGTGTTCGCGCTGGTGGCCCTTGTCGCCAAAGGGGTGACGAAGCTGTGACCGCCGAAAACGTCGTCGGCCTGATCGTGGCCGTCGCCCTGCTGGGCTATCTCGTCCTCGCCCTGCTCTTCCCGGAGAGGTTCTGAGAACAAGCATGAGTCCCGTCCTCGCCGGTGTGCTGCAGCTGCTCGCCCTCATAGGGGCGCTGGCGCTCGCCTACGTCCCCCTCGGCACCTACATGGCCAGGGTCTACTCCTCCGACAAGCACTGGCGGGTGGAGAAGTGGATCTACAAGGGCATCGGTGCCAACCCCGACACCCAGATGCGCTGGACCGCGTATCTGCGCGGGGTGCTGGCCTTCTCGGTGGCCGGGGTGCTCTTCCTCTATCTGCTGCAGCGGCTCCAGGGCAGCCTGCCCGGTTCGCTGGGGTTCTCCTCGATCGAGCCCGCGCAGGCGTTCGACACGGCCGCGTCCTTCGTGACGAACACCAACTGGCAGTCGTACTACGGCGAGCAGGCCATGGGCCATGTCGTGCAGACCGCCGGTCTGGCCGTGCAGAACTTCGTGTCCGCGGCGGTGGGCATAGCCGTCGCGGTGGCGCTGGTGCGCGGTTTCGCGCGCTCGCGCACCGGTGAGCTCGGGAACTTCTGGGCCGATCTGGTGCGCGGCACGGTCCGCGTCCTGGTGCCGGTGGCGGCGGTCGCCGCCGTGGTGCTGGTCGCCTGCGGGGCGATCCAGAACTTCTCCGGCATCCACGAGGTCGGCCAGTTCATGGGCGGCTCGCAGCAGTGGAACGGCGGCGCCGTGGCCTCGCAGGAGGCCATCAAGGAGCTGGGCACCAACGGCGCCGGATACTTCAACGCCAACAGCGCCCACCCGTTCGAGAACCCGACCCCGTTCACCAACCTCTTCGAGATCTTCCTGATCCTGGTCATTCCGCTGGCGCTGACCCGCACCTTCGGCGTCATGGTCGGCTCGGTCAAGCAGGGCTACGCGATCCTGGCGACCATGGTCACCATCTGGGTCGGCTTCGTCGCCCTGCTGATGTGGACCGAGTTCGCCCACCACGGCCCGGCGCTGCAGGCCGCCGGTGGTGCGATGGAGGGCAAGGAGACCCGGTTCGGGGTCGGCGCCTCGGCGCTCTTCGGGGTGTCGACCACGCTCACCTCGACCGGAGCGGTGGACTCCTTCCACTCCTCCTTCACCGGCCTGGGCGGCGGCATCACCATGCTCGGCATGATGCTGGGCGAGATCGCGCCCGGCGGTGTGGGCTCCGGCCTCTACGGGATGCTGATCATGGCGATCATCGCGGTGTTCATCGCCGGGCTGATGGTCGGCCGTACGCCCGAGTACCTGGGCAAGAAGATCGGTGCCCGCGAGATCAAGCTGGCGGCCTGCTACATCCTGGTCACCCCGGCGCTGGTGCTGATCTTCACCGCCGTCTCCATGGCCCTGCCGACGCCGCCGAACTCGATGCTCAACTCCGGTGCGCACGGCTTCTCCGAGGTGCTGTACGCCTTCACCTCCGCCTCGAACAACAACGGCTCGGCCTTCGCCGGCCTGAACGCGAACACCGACTGGTACAACACCACGACCGGGCTCGCGATGCTGTTCGGCCGCTTCGTGCCCATGGTCTTCGTGCTGGCGCTCGCGGGCTCGCTCGCCGAGCAGCGGCCGGTCCCGGCCACGGCGGGCACGCTGCGCACCGAGAAGCCGCTGTTCACCGGGTTGTTGGTGGGCTCGATCCTGATCATCACCGGTCTGACGTACTTCCCGGCGCTGGCGCTGGGGCCGCTGGCCGAGGGGTTGGCGTGATGACCACCCGCACAGAAAACCACGAGGACTCCATGTCCACTGCCACTCCGACCAGGGCGCCGCACAGCGGCGTTCCCACCGGGCACGCCCCGGCCGAGGACCGTGTCGGCGCGGGCCTCTTCGACCCCCGGCAGCTGCTGCGGTCGCTGCCGGACGCCTTCCGCAAGCTGGACCCGCGGGTGATGGTGAAGTCGCCCGTGATGTTCGTCGTGCTGGTCGGGTCCGTACTGACCACCGCGTTCTCGTGTCAGGACCCGGGCGACTGGTTCGGCTGGGCGATCAGCGCCTGGCTGTGGCTGACCGTGATCTTCGCCAATCTGGCGGAGGCGGTCGCCGAGGGCCGTGGCAAGGCGCAGGCCGACACCCTGCGCAAGGCCAAGACCGACACCGTCGCGCGCCGGCTGCTGGGGGACGGCTCGGAGGAGCGGATCCCCGGCACCGGGCTGACCATCGGTGACCTGGTGGTCTGCGAGGCCGGCGATGTCATCCCCGGCGACGGCGATGTCGTCGAGGGCGTCGCCTCGGTCGACGAGTCGGCGATCACCGGCGAGTCGGCGCCGGTGATCCGGGAGTCCGGTGGCGACCGTTCGGCCGTGACCGGTGGCACGAAGGTGCTGTCCGACCGCATCGTCATCAGGATCACCACCAAGCCGGGCGAGACCTTCATCGACCGGATGATCAACCTGGTCGAGGGCGCCGCACGGCAGAAGACGCCCAACGAGATCGCGCTGAACATCCTGCTCGCCTCGCTGACCATCGCGTTCCTGCTCGCCTGCGCCACACTGCCGCCGTTCGCGGATTACGCGGGCACGCATCTGACGATGGTGGTGCTGGTGGCGCTGCTGGTCTGTCTGATCCCGACGACGATCGGCGCGCTGCTGTCGGCGATCGGCATCGCGGGCATGGACCGGCTGGTGCAGCGCAATGTGCTGGCGATGTCGGGCCGGGCGGTGGAGGCCGCCGGTGATGTCTCCACGCTGCTGCTGGACAAGACCGGCACCATCACCCTGGGCAACCGGCAGGCGGCGGAGTTCGTGCCGGTGCGCGGCACCACCGAGGCCGAGGTGGCGGACGCCGCCCAGCTGTCCTCGCTGGCCGACGAGACCCCCGAGGGCCGGTCCGTCGTCGTCCTGGCGAAGGAGGCGTACGGGCTGCGCGAGCGCCACCAGGGCGAGCTGGTGGGGGCCGAGTGGATCGAGTTCACCGCGCAGACCCGGATGTCGGGTGTGGACGTCGGCGAGCGGAAGATCCGCAAGGGGGCGGCCGGTTCGGTCATCGCCTGGGTCCGGGAGCGGGGCGGTACGGTCGCCGAGGACGCGGACCGGATCGCCCACCGGATCTCCGCGGCCGGTGGCACCCCGCTGCTGGTGGCGGTGCACGACGCCGGTGGGGCCCGGGTCCTGGGCGTCATCCACCTCAAGGACGTGGTCAAGGAGGGCATGCGGGAGCGGTTCGACGAGCTGCGCCGCATGGGCATCAAGACCGTCATGATCACGGGTGACAACCCGCTGACGGCCAAGGCGATAGCCGAGGAGGCGGGCGTCGACGACTTCCTCGCCGAGGCCACGCCCGAGGACAAGATGGCCCTGATCAAGCGGGAGCAGGCGGGCGGCAAGCTGGTCGCGATGACCGGTGACGGCACCAACGACGCCCCGGCGCTGGCGCAGGCGGACGTCGGGGTGGCGATGAACACCGGTACGTCGGCCGCCAAGGAGGCCGGCAACATGGTCGACCTCGACTCCAACCCGACCAAGCTGATCGAGATCGTGGAGATCGGCAAGCAGTTGCTGATCACCCGGGGCGCGCTGACCACCTTCTCCATCGCCAACGATGTCGCGAAGTACTTCGCGATCATCCCGGCGCTGTTCGCGGCGGTCTACCCGGGCCTGGACAAGTTGAACATCATGCGGCTGTCCTCGCCGGACTCGGCGATCCTGTCCGCGGTCATCTTCAACGCGCTGATCATCATAGCTCTGGTGCCGCTGGCCCTGCGGGGTGTGCGCTACCGGCCGATGAGCGCGGACCGGATGCTGCGGCGCAACCTCGGGATCTACGGCCTCGGCGGCCTGATCGCGCCCTTCGTCGGCATCAAGATCATCGACATGCTCATCTCCCTCATCCCCGGGATCGGCTGATCGCCATGAACCATTCCGTCACGAACACCGTCCGGCTGTTCGGCGCCGGGCTGCGCGCCCTGCTGATGCTGACCCTGGTCACGGGCGTCATCTACCCGCTGCTGGTCACCGGCGTCGCCCAGGGGCTGTTCCACGACAAGGCGAACGGCTCCGAGATCACGGCGCACGGCAAGGTCGTCGGCTCCTCGCTGATCGGGCAGTCGTACGGCCTGCCGCTGAAGAAGGGTCAGGAGACCCCGGACCCCGATCTGAAGTGGTTCCAGGGCCGCCCGGCGCATGGCCTCGGCAGCAACAGCGTCAACACCCAGTACAAGTTGCTGCTGTCGGGAGCCACCAACCTCTCCGCCGACAGCAGGGACCTCCTCCAGCAGGTCCGGGACGCCAAGGCCGCGGTCATCAAGAACAACTCGGTGCCCGGCTACACCGTCAAGCCGTCCCAGGTCCCCGCCGAGGCGGTGACGTCCTCCGGCTCCGGTCTGGACCCGGACATCTCCCCGCGGTACGCGAAGATCCAGGTCCACCGGGTCGCGGAGCGGAACGGGCTGTCCGTCGGCCAGGTGGAGAAGCTGGTCAAGGACAACACCGAGGGGCGCACGATCGGGTTCATCGGCGAGCCGCGGGTGAACGTCCTGGAGCTGAACGTCGCGCTCAAGGACCTGGTGGCCAAGCGCTGAGGCTCAGCACCGGGGTTCGCGTGCCGAGGAGTTCCGCGGCTTTGGGGAACGGGAGTCGGCGGCCGGAGACATTCTCCGGCCGTCGGCTCTCTGTGCCGCTGGGCGGGGGGAACCACTGCGCTGGGGAACCACTACGCGGGTGAACCGCTGCGCGGCCGCTCCGGCAGCACGGCCCGGTCGGGCGGGGACGCGGCGTCCGTGCTGGTCTTGGTGGTCTTGGTGGGCTTGGTGGTGGTGAGGTCCTCGATGCGGTCGGCGAACCCCGGCTCCGGCAGCGGGAGGTCGATGTCGGGGTCGTCGGTGAAATCGACGGCCTCGGCGACGTAGTGGATGACCGCCCTGGTGGCGGGCGGGACCTCCTGTCCCCTCTTCAGGCCGTGCAGGATGCGGAGGGCGGCGGCCATCTCGTGGTCGGTGGCGGTCCAGTCCTCCACGGTGTCGGTGACCGGCGGAATGTCGTTGCCCGCCTGCTCGTGCCACCACTCGAGCCACGCGTGCGCCTGGCCGTCCTCGCCCAGGGCCATGTGGTGGAGGTAGAGGCAGTACGCGGCGGCGGGGTCACCGGCCCCGGCGGCGAACTGCCACCAGAACTGGGCGTGGTCCTCATGCCCGGCCAGCTGGAGCACGCATCCCAGGACCCGGGAGCCCGGCGGTTCCAGGATGCGGCGGGTGAGGAAGTCCCGCAGCTGGGTCAGGGCGTCGGGGCGGGCGATGATCGCCTCGCACAGGGTGTGCAGATCCTGCGCCATCCGCTCGTCCGCGCCCGGCGCCGCGGCTCCGGCGGCTCCGGCGGCTCCGGCGGCCGTGGC
>NZ_JAAAYH010000168.1:0-17474 GCF_018035285.1 Streptomyces sp. MK37H
TCAAACGCAAGACGCTCTCCGGAACCGCCAAGAAGGACCGGGCGCAGGCCGAGGCCGAGGCCCTGGCGAGGGCCGCCACCACCGCCGACGCCATCTCCGGTTCCGGCTCGCTCGACGTCAACCGGCACGGGTACATCCTCCAGCCACGCCAGCTCGTCGGCGTCCGGGGCGCCGGGGTCACCTACGACGGGGAGTACTACGTCAAGACCGTCACCCACCATCTGCGCCCCGGCTCTTTCCAGCAGAACTTCACCCTCACCCGCGAAGGGCTCATCGCCCGCAGCGACGTCGTCCGGCCCTAGACCGCAGAGGCAGACAACGACAGAGCAGGAGCCCCTATGGCGGCAACGCCCAACAACCGTTTCCTCGGCAAATTCCGGGGCCGGGTGCGGGACAACCAGGACCCGCTCGGAATCGGCAGGATCACCGTCGAGGTGCCCGATGTCCTCGGCGACGAGCCGTCGACCTGGGCGATGCCCTGCTTCCCCTTCACCGGGGATCAGCAGCGGCCCGCCGGGAGTTACGTCGTGCCGTCCGTCGGGGCCGGGGTGTGGGTGGAGTTCGAGCAGGGGGACCCCAGCTTTCCCATCTGGACGGGGTGCTGGTTCGGGGCCAGGGAGCAGCTCCCGGAGGACGCGCGGACCGATCCGGCGACCGCGCACCCCGTGGTGATCCAGACGCCGGGGAAGCACAAGATCGTGATGTCCGACGTTCCGGCCGAGGGCATTTTGCTGCAAGCGCCCGGCGGCGCGTCCATACGGATCGACGCGACCGGAGTGCACATCAACAACGGCCAGGGGGCCTCCGTTTCCCTGGTCGGTGACCAAGTCGACCTGAACCAGGGCCGGTTGACCGTGCCCAAGAAGCGATAGCCAGCAGCGAACGGGGAGGGACAAGCGACGTGTCCGGGAATTCCGGGAACCTCGTCAGCCATACCGCCGTGATCAGTTGCCCGCACGGCGGACGCGTACGGGCGGCATTTGTTCCGTCGTCCGGTGTGCGGCTCGACGGGCAGCCCGTGCCGACCGCCGACGACGCCTTCACGGTCGTCGGCTGCCCGCACACCGTCGACCGCGTCCCGCTGCCGTGCACCACCGTCCGGTGGACTCCGGACCGCGACACGGTGCTGATCGACGGCGTGCCCGTCCTGCTCGACACCTCCTCGGCACAGTGCTTCAGCGCGGGGCTCGTGCCGCAGGGGCCACCCGTCGTCTCCGCCGCGCGGCAAGGAGTCATGTGCGGATGAGGATACGGACCGGCAGGACACACACCGTACGGACGGATATCGCCTTCCCGTTCCGTATCGACCGGCGCGGGCGCACCGCGCACGCCGACCACGACGACCACATACGCGATCTCATCGAGCAGTTGCTCTTCACCAGCCCCGGCGAACGCGTGATGCGGCCCGACTTCGGCTGCGGGCTGCTCGACCTCGTCTTCACGCCCAACAGCCCCGAACTGGCCTCCGCCGTCGAGCTCTCCGTCCAGGCGTCGCTGCAGCGCCGGCTCGGCGAGCTGATCGAGGTGGAGTCCCTGGACGTGGTCAGCGAGGAGAACGTCGTACGCGTCCATCTGCGGTATGTGGTGCGCGCCACCGCAGGCCTGCGCGATGAGGTGTTCGAGGGGAGGGGCGCCGCATGAGCGTGTCTTGGCGCGCTGCGCGGGCTGGGCTGAGGAGCCGCGCAGCGACGAAGGAGCGAGCGGTGACGAAGGAAGCCCGCGCTGGTAAGCGCGCCGAGACTGAGCAGGAGGGAGGGGCATGAGCCATCCGGCCACCGCGTCACGGCGCGATCGCATCAGGGCCGCCCACCTCAACGGGGTCGACGCCGTCGAGGTCGGCGACGACGGCATCACCCTCACCGTCACCTTCCTCGGCAAGGCCCCGCACGGCCTGTGCCCGGAGAACGTACGCGTCGACGGCGGCCGCCGGATCACCGGTATCGAGGTCATGGAGATATCCGTCGAGCGCGAGGAGGACCCGGAGCTCGACGACAAGCTGTACGTCACCGTGGACCGGGCCGGGGACACCTCCGCCTACCGGCTCTCCCTCGTGGACACCGACCCCTACGGACGGCCCGGCACCGAGCCCTTCCCCGGCTTCGACCAGCGGTACTTCTCCGCCGAGTTCACCTTCCGGCCCGACTGCCCCGCCCCCTTCGACTGCAAGGAAGACGGCGACGACCTCCCCGCCACCTTCCGGACCGGGCCCGCCCCGGTCATCGACTACACCGCCCGCGACTACGAAACCCTCCGCCAGGTCGTCCTGGACCGGCTCCGCCTCACCACCCCCGACTGGGTCGAGCGCAACGCCGCCGATCTCGGCACCACCCTGGTCGAGCTGCTCGCCTACACCGCCGACCAGATCAGCTACCAGCAGGACGCGGTGGCCACCGAGGCGTATCTCGACACCGCCCGCCGCCGGGTGTCCGTACGCCGCCACGTACGGCTCATCGACTACCCGATGCACGACGGCTGCAACGCCCGCGCCTTCGTCACCGTCGAGACGGTCGAGCCGCTGACACTGGACCCGGGGGAGTACCGCTTCGCCGCCGTGGACATCCGTACGCTCGGCCCGCTGGACCGGCCGGACATCGGGGCCGTGCTGGACGACCGGGAGCTGGCCGTGCTCGATGAGCGCGGATCGGTTGAGGTGTTCGAGCCCGTCACCGACCAGCCCCTCCACCTGCGACCGGAGCACCACCGCATCCGCCTGTGGACCTGGGGCGGTGAGGTGTGCTCGCTGCCCGTGGGCGCCACGTCCGCGACCCTGCGCGACGCGTGGGCCGACGAGGAGTGCCAGGCTCGCGTGATCGATCTGCGCCCCGGCGATCTGCTGCTCTTCGAGGAGGTGCGGGGGCCGCGCTCCGGAACGCCCGGCGACGCCGACCCGTCGCACCGGCAGGCCGTGCGCCTCACCTCCGTCACCCCCGCCCTCGACCGGCTCGCCGAGCAGCCGGTGCTGGAGGTGACCTGGGCGCGGGAGGACGCGCTGGCCTTCCCGCTGTGCCTGGCCACCCGGGGCGGTCCGCACTGCGCGCCCATCGAGGACGTGAGCGTGGCGCGCGGCAATGTGGTGCTGGTCGACCACGGCCGCTCGCTGACCTTCTGCTGTGGCACACCGGAGACCGTCACCGTGCCACCCGTCCCCGCCGTCGCCGGGTCCTGCGACCCACCCGCCTTCGGCTGCTTCGACAAGGACGCCGGGAACGCGCCCGCACGGCTGATCGACTCCCTGCTGGACCAGGCCCGCCACGGGCGGCAACTCACCCCCGACGACGTACGGGAGCTGTTCACCACCGTCGGCCCGGAGGCCACCGGCCGGGCCGGGATCGGCCTGGAGTCGGCCGGGCGGCGGCGCGAGAAGGTCGTGCCCGGCACCGCGTACGCCCAGGCCGAGGCGCTGCGGACGCTTCTCGCCCAATCCGTCTACCCCGGAATCGTGCCGCGCTTCCGGCCCGTACTGCACCAGGCGCCCGTCACCCAGGCCGTGCCCTTCCCCGATCCGCGTCATATCGCGGCCGGGCAGGCCGAGCATCTGGCCGCCATACCGGGGCGGGTGCGGCAGCGGCTGACGGAGCTGTGGCGCAGCGCCCGCGACCGCGACGGGCTCTCGGACGAGGAGATCGCCGAGCTGGCCGTCCTGTTCGGGCCGCGTGTCCTGGAGCGCCTCGAACTCGTCCGCCACCCCGTCCGCGCCCTGCGCGAGCTGCTGCACCGCTGCGACCGGCTGCTCGACAGCAAGTTGGGGCGCCTGGCCGCACTGACCGCCAAGGCCCGGGCGGGCACCGTCCTGGACGGGCGCATCGCCTGGGAGATCGCGCACAGTTGGGGCCGGGCGTACGCCGCCGGGCTGCGCCCCGAGGATCCGGTGCTGCACGGTTCGGCCGCGGCGCTCGTCCAGGACCCACGGGCCGCGCTCCCCGCCGTACGGATCGAGGACGGCGACGAGACCTGGACACCGCGCCGCGATCTGCTCACCTCCCGCCCCCGGGACCGCCACTTCGTCGGCGAGCTGGAGGACGACGGCCGTACCGCGCTGCGCTTCGGCGACGGCCGGTACGGCGCCACACCGAAGCCCGGCGCGCGCCTCGCGGTCCACTACCGGACGGGCGGTGGCACGGCGGGCAACGTCGGCCCCGAGGCCATCAACCACCTGGTGCTGTGCCGGGATCCGGAAGCGGCGGCCACCGGACAACCCCTGCCCGTGGCCGGGGTGCGCAATCCGCTGCCCGCCGTCGGTGGCACCGAGCCCGAGCCGGTCGAACAGGTCCGCCAGCTCGCCCCGCTCGATCTGAAGCGCACTCGGCACCGGGCCATCACCGCCGAGGACTACGCGGCGCTCGCCGCCGAACTGCCCGGGGTGCAACGCGCGGCGGCGGAGATCCGCTGGACCGGCAGTGTGCGGGAGGCGCACATCGCCATCGACGCGTACGGGACCGGGGCACCGCCCCCCACACTCCTCGACTCGGTCGCGCACGCCCTGGAGGGCTACCGCCGGATCGGACACGACCTGGTGGTCGGCCCGGCCCGCGCCGTGCCGCTGGACATCGCGATCGAGGTGTGCGCCGCGCCCGGACATCAGCACGGGCAGATCCTCGCCGAGCTGTACCGGGCGCTGGGCAGCCGCCGGTTCTCCGGCGGGCGGCTCGGCTTTTTCCACCCCGACGCGCTGACCTTCGGCGAACCGGTGCGGCTCAGCCGTCTGGTGGCCGTCGCCGCGGCGGTGCCCGGGGTGCTGAGCGTCGAGGTCACCCGGCTGCGGCGGCTGTGGCACGAGGGGCTGGAGGGGCCGAAGGAGTCCGATGACGGCACCTCGTACGAGACGTCACACGGCGAGGCGCTGGAGGAGGGCATCCTGCGCATCGGCCCCCTGGAGATCGCCCAATGCGACAACGACCCCGACCGGCCCGAGAACGGCCGCCTGGTCATCGAGCTGAAGGGGGCCCGATGAGCGACCACCCCGAGCACGTCAACTCCGCTGGCTGCGGCTGCGGTTGCGGCGGCCACGACGAGCGCCGGGCCGCCCCCGGCACCCCGCACAACCCGCCCGGCCGCACCGCCCTGAACTATCGCGTCGGCGACTACGGCTCGTTCCTGGCCGCCATGCTCGACCGGCTCGCCTCGCCCGCCTACCCCGCACTGCGCGGCCTGACCGTACGCACCCCGGACGACCCGGCCATCGGGCTGCTGGACGCCTGGGCGGTCTTGAGCGACCTGCTGACCTTCCACTCCGAGCGGATCGCCGACGAGGGCTATCTGCGCACCGCCCACGACCCCCGCTCGCTCGCCCTCCTGGGGCGGCTGGTGGGGCATGTGCCACGGCCGGGCGTGGCCGCCGACACCCACCTCGCATACACCCTGGACCGGGATCCGCGCGCCGAGGACGTGATGGTGACCATTCCGCGCGGGGCCATCAGCCACAGCGTCCCGGCGGCCTCCGACGAGGAGTCGCAGACTTATGAGACGAGCGAGGATCTGACGGCCCGCTGGGCGTGGAACGAACTGGCGGTGCGCCGCCGCCGGCCCGCCCTGATCGGCCCCGACGACCTGCGGCGCCGCTCCGAGCTGCTGGTGTCCGGAACCTCGCTCGGGCTGACCGTCGGCGACAAGCTGCTCTTCGTCTTCGGCGGGACGGCGGAGTCCGGGGGTGGCGGCCAGGGGGCACCTCCCAGCGGCAGCTGGGGGAGGCTGCTGCTGCCGGTCGCGCGGGTGACCGTGGACCGCGACGAGGACGTGACGGCGATCGGGCTGCCGCGGTCCGCCCCGCCCTCGCTCAAGGAGCTGGTGGACGAGGTACGGCGGTGGATCACCGACCCGGAGGCGGACGAGGACCCGGACGACCGGGGGGACGCCGAGCCCACGCCGGACCACCCTGATCCGCGTCCCGTCAGCCGCTTGATCGAGGAGTTCGACGCGCAGGTCCTGGCGTCGCTGCGGGGCGACCTTGACGGGATCACCACGCCCGGGCAGCTCGCCCGGCGGCTCGCCGAACCGCATGACCGGCTGGCGGAGGCGCAGGTGCTGGCCGCCCCGTACGAGGAGGTCGCCGCCTGGTTCGGGCGGCTGGAGGCGGTGATCGGCGAACTGCGCGAGCGGGCAGGGGAGTTGGACGCCGCCGGGTCCGGCGAGGTGCGGCTGCGGTCCCAGCTCGCCGAGGACCGTCCCGCGGCCGACAGCGCCACCGAAACCTACGATCCCGTCACCGGGACCCACGGCCTCGCCACGGGGACCCATGCCCTCGCCACCGGGCCAGCCCACGGCACCGCCGCCATGCGCGCGCTCGGCGCCGTCCTGCCCGCCCTGCGCACCCGCGTCGTACGGCCCCCGTCCGGCGCCCGCGCCACGGCGGCGCACGATCCGCGGCGGCTCTTCGGGCCGGGGTCCGACCTGGCCGCCGGGCTGCTGTCGGCCCTCGACCCGAGGGTGGCGGACGGGATGTACGCGGCGTGGCGCCGGGCCGCCCCGGCCGCCACCACCCCGCCGGGGGCCGTCCCGCTGCTGCGCGAGCTGCTGGCGATGCGGGTGACGGCCGCGACCTTCGGCGCGATGGCGCCGCTCAAGCCGGTGCAGGACGACCGGGGCCGGGTCATCCGGCAGACCGACTGGCCGCTGACCGGCGGTGAGCTGACCGCCGTACGGATCGTGTACGACACCGCGGTCAAGGCGCCGGTGAAGGCGGAGTTCCAGCACATCGAGACCGGGACGTCATGGCAGCGCAGCGAGAACCTGCCGCAGACCGCCGAGTTCGAGCTCGGTCCGGGACGGGTGCAGCTGTCCACCCGCGTCGGTCAGGACCACGACCTGGGCTGGCTCCGGGGCCGTCCCACCGACTCGCAGGAGCCCGGTGTCACCGCCACCCTGCTGCCCGGACTGCCCGCGCTCACCCTGTTCGTGTCCCGGCCCGCCGAGGACGGGCGGGTGCATGTGGTCGTGGACAACGGAGAGACCCAGCAGTGGATGCTCAGCCGTGGCGAACCCCCGAAACAGATCGGCTACGGGGCCTATGAGCTGACGCTGCGGTTCACCCCCGGCAGCGAGCCCCCGGCCGTCGAGATCGGCATCGCCACCGTGCCGGAGCCCACCAACCGCTATGTGCTGCCACTGGATTCGGTCCAGAACTCCATCACGGTCGGCAGCTGGGTGGCCATCGAGCGCCCCCGCAAGGGTTCCGGCGAGCCGGACGGCATCCCGGGCGACAAGAAGCTCGCCTTCGTCACCACCCGCGTCGTCGCCGTGCGCACCGCCGCGTACACCAACTACGGCATCACCGGCCGCGGCACCCAGCTGACCCTCGCCGACCCGTGGCTCGACGAACACGATGTGCTGCTCTCCGCCATCCGCGACACCACCGTGCACGCGGGCGGTGAACCGCTGCGCCCGGCGGACGAGCCGCTGGGCGAGGATGTGCACGGCAACGAGATCGAGCTCGCCGAGCTGTACGACGGGCTGCGGCCCGGCCGCCGGATCGTCGTCTCCGGTGAGCGCACCGACATCCCGGGGCCGGCCGGTCCGGGTGGCCCGACCGGGGTCCGGGGCACGGAACTGGCGGTGATCGCCGCCGTGGACCAGCGCGTCGACCCCGACCTGCCCGGCGACCATGTGCACACCACTCTCACCCTCACCGCCGATCTGGCCTACCGCTACCGGCGTGAGACGGTCCACGTCCAGGGCAACGTCGTGCCCGCCACGCACGGCGAGAGCCGTGACGAGCCCATCGGCAGCGGCGACCCGGCCGTGGCCAACCAGACCTTCACGCTGTGGCAGTCGCCGCTGACCTGGCTCCCCGCGGACAACCCCCTGGGCGCCACCCCCGCCCTCGAGATCCGCGTCGACGGGCTGCTGTGGCACCGGGTGGACAGCCTCGCCGGACGCGGACCGCGCGAGCGCGTCTACGTCACCGGGACCACCGGCGACGGGCGGACCACGGTGACCTTCGGCGACGGGGCGCACGGCGCCCGGCTGCCCGGCGGCCACGAGAACGTACGGGCCCGCTACCGCTTCGGCACCGGCGAGGCCGCCAACGTCCCCGCGGACCGCGTCACCCAGGCCCTGACCCGGCCCCTCGGCGTCACCGCCGTCACCAATCCGCAGCCCGCCACCGGCGGCGCGGACGGCGACGGCCCGGGCCTGACCCGCCGCACCGTCCCGCTCGCGGTCTCCGCGCTCGACCGGCTGGTCTCCCTCCAGGACTACGAGGACTTCGCCCGGTCCCGCGCGGGCATCGGCCGGGCCGCCGCCCGCGAACTCTTCGACGGGCGGCGCAGGGTGCTCCATGTGACCGTGGCCGGAGTGGACGACGCGCCGATCGGCGCGGACGCGGAGGTGCTGCGCGCCCTGCGCACCTCGCTGGCCGCCTACGGGGACACCCGGCTGCCGGTCCGGGTGGATGTGCGGGAGCTGGTGCTGCTGGTGCTGGTGGCACGGGTGAAGGTGGCGCCGGACCACTCCTGGGAGCTGGTCGAACCCCGGCTGCGCCAGGCCCTGCTGCGCGAACTCGGCTATCCGGGCCGGGAGTTGGGGCAGCCCGCCGCGCTCTCCGAGGTGCTGGCCACCGCCCAGTCGGTGCCCGGTGTCGACTACGTGGACGTGGACGCCTTCACCGGCGTCCCGGCCTCCAGCACCCCGCGGGAACTGGCCGACCTGGCCGCCCGGCTCACCGAGCCCAGCGCCTTGGTCCCCGCCCGGCCCGCCGAGTACGCCGAGGACACCTACCGGGTCACCGCCACGGACGGCGAGACGCTGACCGACATCGCCGGACGCCACGGCATCCCGCTCGCCGAACTGCTGCGTCTCAACCCCGACATCACCGACACCCGCCGCCTCGCCAAGGGCCGCTCGGTGTCCGTGTTCCGCGGCATCCGCCCGGCGCGGCTCGCGATGTTCTCACCCGATGTCCCGGACACGCTGATCCTTACGGAGGTCACCTCATGAGCAGGGAGCCGGACGGGCTCGCCGAGCTGCTTCCGCAGTGGCATCGCCTCAGGGAGGCCGAGGCGGGCGAGCCCCTGCGCGCCCTGCTCGCCGTGGTAGCCGAGCAGGTCGATCGCGTACGCGACGGGGTGGAGCACCAGTACGACGACTGGTTCGTGGAGACCGCCACCGCATGGGTGCTGCCGTACCTGGGCGATCTTGTGGGCTACCGTCCGCTGCCCGGCTACGAGCGGGTGCCGGCCACCGGACTGCGCGACGGCGGGCCGCCGGACGCCTCCCTGGCGCGGCTGGCCGAGGCGCTGGCGCCGCGCCGGGACGTGGCCGCCACCGTGGCCCACCGGCGGCGCAAGGGCACACTCGCGCTGCTGGAGGAGCTCTCCGCGTCGGTGGCCGGATGGCCCGCCCGCGCCGTCGAACTCTCCCGGCTCACCGCGCACCAGCAGCCGGTCAAGCTCTACGGCGGGACCGGCGGCGCGGCGGCGGACCTGCGCAGACTCTCCCGGGGCCGGCTGGCCGACCTGCGGGACGGGGCGGCGCTGGACCTGGCGGGCGGGCCGTTCGGCACGGTGGCGCGCTCGGTGGACGTACGGCGCGCGGGCTCCCGTCGCAGACAGGGCGGCCACACCCCGGCCGGGGTCGGGCTGTTCGTGTGGCGGCTGAAGCCGTACCACGTGACCAGGGCGCCCGCGTACTGCATCGACCGGGCCCGCAACCTCTACACCTTCTCGATCCTCGGCAATGACACCCCGCTGGTGACCCGCCCCGAACCCGAGCCGTCGGCTTCGCATATCGCGTCCATCGACAACGTGCCCGCGTACATCCGCCGCCGTCAGCTCGTCGGCCATCTCCTCGACTACTACGGACCGGGCAAGAGCTTCACCATCTGGCGGGACGGCCACGACGAGCCCGTGCCGCCGTCGGACATCGTGGTGGCCGATCTGACGGACTGGCGCTACCGCGCGGGGCGCGGCCAGGTGGTCATCGACCCCGAACTCGGCCGGATCGCCTTCGGCTCGCGCGCCGCGCCCCGCCACGGCGTCTGGGTCACCTACCACTACGCGTACCCCGACGACATGGGCGGCGGGGAATACGACCGGGACGACCGCGAGACCTCCCCGGCCGCGGAGGTCTACCGGGTCGGCCCGGGGTGTGCGTACCAGCGGATCATGGACGCGTACCGGCAGTGGCAGCACGACCGGCGGGGCGGGCGATGCGGCCCCGAGGGCATCATCGAGATCGCCCACAGCGGCGCCTACCAGGAGCAGCTGGACTTCGACCTGGACCCGGGCGACCGGCTCGAACTGCGCGCCGCCGAGGGCACCCGGCCGGTGATCCGGCTGCTGGACTGGTACAGCAACCGCCCCGACGCGCTCAACATCCGGGCGCGGGAGGAGCACGGCAACACCGGTGGCGAGGCGCCGCGCATCGTGCTGGACGGGCTGCTGATCGCGGGGCGCGGCCTCAACGTCACCGGGCCGGTCGGCGCCGTGGTGCTGCGCCACTGCACCCTGGTCCCCGGCTGGTCCCTGGAGCCGGAGTGCGAGCCGCGCTCGCCGGACGAACCCAGCCTGGTCCTGGAGCGCACCACCGCGTGCGTCCAGATCGAGCGCAGCGTCCTCGGCACCATCGAGGTGATCGGCGAGGAGGTGCATACCGACCCGCTCGCCCTCCACATCCGCGACTCCATCCTGGACGCCACCGGACACGACCGCCCGGCGCTGTCCGCCCCGGACTGCCGCCACGCCCACGCCGTACTGCACGCCCACCGCGCCACCGTCATCGGCGAAGTACACACCCACGCCGTGCGGATCGGCGAGAACAGCCTCTTCACCGGGCGGATGCACGTGGCCCGGCGCGGTGTCGGATGTCTGCGGTTCAGCTATGTGCCGCCGGGCTCGCGCACCCCGCGCCGCCACCGCTGCCAGCCGGATCTGGTGGGGGCCGAGGAGGCGTGGCGGGTGCGGCCGCTGTTCAGCGGCGAGCGCTACGGCACACCGGTGTACGGGCAGCTGGCGGCCGGATGCGCGGAGGAGATCCGCCGGGGTGCCGAGGACGGCGCCGAGATGGGCGCCTTCCACGACCTGTACCGGCCGCAGCGCGAGGACAGCCTGCGGGCGCGGCTCGCGGAATACGCGCCGGCGGGCACGGACGCGGGAGTCATCGCCGTGACGTGAGCCGATATGGCACCGACGCCGATGCCCCGGCCCGCTCGTCCGGGCCGCGCCCGCCAGACTTCCGAACCTTCCGAGGGGGACCCCTTCCATGCACGCCGATCTCTCCCGTCTCACCTTCCGGCCCGACCGGCGCTACTCCGCCGTCGTCGCCCAGCAGGGCCGCGTACAGCTCGACGCCGACGCCAACGAGCAGACCGCGATCCAGCTCCACCAGGCCCGTACGCTCGCCGCCGACCTGATCGGGCAGCACGGCGGCCCGTCCGGGGACGCCGGATTCCACATCCGGTTCAAGGGCGGCAGCCGCGATCTGGACGACCTGATCATCGAGGGCGGCCGCTACTACGTGGGCGGCATCCTGTGCGACGCGACCCGGCCGCTGCCCGGTGTGGCCGTCGAGGACGAGGCGGCGGACCAGGCATCCGGCACGGAGGGCGAGGCCGACGCGCCCGAGCCCGACGAGCCGCCCGCCACCTGGACGTACTGGGACCAGCCCGACGCCTACCGCGACCCGGAGCGGCCCGGCGACCGGCTGCCGGAGCAGCGCCCGTTCCTGGTCGCCCTGAAGGTGTGGGAGCGGTCGGTGACCGCCGCCGAGGACCCGGCGCTGCGCGAAGTGGCCCTCGGCTCGGCGATGCCGGACACGGCGGCCCGGGTCAAGGTGGTCTGGCAGGTGCTGCCGGTGGAGAGCGCGGCCCTGGAGCTGGAGAACCCGGGAGGGGCGAGCAAGGAGCAGGTCGGCAAGGCGTTCGAGGCGTGGGCGCGGAAGGCCACGGCGCCCGGGTCCCGGCTGGCGGCGCGCGCCGAGCGGCCGGAACACGCGGACCAGGACCCCTGCCTGGTCCGCCCGGACGCCCGCTACCGGGGGCCGGAGAACCAGCTGTACCGGGTGGAGATCCACGAAGGTGGCACGGCGAAGGAGGCCACCTTCAAATGGTCCCGGGAGAACGGCTCGGTGGTCTTCCCGGTCGATCAACTCGACGGTACCTGGGTCGAGTTGGCGTCACTGGGCAGCGACGACAAGCTGGACCTCAACGTCGGGGACCTGGTGGAGTTCGTGGACACCGCCTACTCCAGCCGGGGCGAGCCGCTGCCGCTGCTGCGGGTGGAGGAGGCCGACCTGCCGGGGCGGCGGGTGCGGCTGTCCGGTGAGCCCGAGCCGGGTGTCGGACGACGCCCGGAGCTGCGGCCGTTCCTGCGCCGCTGGGACCACCGGGAGACCACCCGGCGCCCCCGCAAGGGCGCGGCGGCGCGGCTGAAGCGCGGTGCGCTCAAGGTCGAGGAGGGCCGCTGGCTGCCCCTGGAGGACGGCGTCGAGGTGTACTTCGCCCCCGACGGCGCCTACCGCTCCGGGGACCACTGGCTGATCCCGGCCCGCACCGCCACGGGCGGCGTGGAGTGGCCGGTGAACGCGGCCCGCAAACCGCTCCTCCAGGCCCCGGCCGGGATCCAGGCGCACTACGCGCCCCTGGCGTGGGTGACCGCCGAGCAGGCGGAGCTGGATCTGCGGATGGTGTTCGGGCCGCTGGCCGTTCCCGCCCCGGCCGCGGACGCGTCGGCGCTCGCGGCGGAGGCCGACGCGGCGGCCGAGACCAGGGCCAGGGAGGACACCGAACCGGAAGCGTAGGCCCGGCGCGGAGCCGATTGAGTTCCGTGCCCGCGGCATCTGTACATCACCATGCCTCACCCTAAGGAGCACACCACCATGGCCACGCCGCTCACCGCCGACCGTCTGCTCAAGGCGCTTCGCGACGAGGGACTGGAAGTCCATGAGTACCGCGACTGGCGGACTCACAACCGCAACAGCAAGGGCCCCTGGGGGCCGGTCAACGGGGTGATGATCCATCACACCGTCACCAAGGGCACGGACTCCTCCGTGGAGCTGTGTTACGAGGGGCACGCCTCGCTGCCGGGGCCGCTGTGCCACGGCGTCATCGACAAGTCCGGCGCGGTCCACCTGGTCGGCAACGGCCGCGCCAACCACGCGGGCCTGGGCGACGGCGACGTGCTCAGAGCCGTCGTCAACGAATCCGCGCTGCCCCCCGACAACGAGGCCGACACCGACGGCAACCGCCACTTCTACGGCTTCGAGTGCATCAACCTCGGCGACGGCGAGGACCCCTGGCCGGAGGCGCAGAAGCTGGCGATCGAGAAGGTGTCCGCGGCCATCTGCCGCGCCCACGGCTGGACCCAGCGCTCGGTGATCGGCCATCTGGAGTGGCAGCCGGGCAAGGTCGACCCGCGTGGCTTCACGATGGACAGCATGCGCAGCCGCGTCGCCAAGCGGCTCGGCGCCAAGCCGGACGGCCCGGCCCCCAGACCACCGGCGTCCTACGAGCCGTTCCCGGGCGCCGACTTCTTCCGGAACGGCCGTGCAAGCAAGATCATCACGGCGATGGGCAAGCGGCTGGTGGCCGAGGGCTGCGGTCGCTACGAGGAGGGCCCGAGCCCGGAGTGGACCGAGGCGGACCGCAAGTCCTACGCGGCCTGGCAGCGCAAGCTGGGCTACTCAGGCGATGACGCGGACGGCGTCCCCGGCAAGACCAGCTGGGACAAGCTGCGCGTGCCGAACGTCTAGTGCCGCGTCAGTCAAGGTTTGCCCGGTAGCGAGGCGTCCTGGTGCGGTCAGCTGCAAGGCGCCGAATCGGCCTCGAGGGGGCACCGCCCGGACGAAGTCCGGGGGAGGGCCTACTCGGTCGGTTCGGCAACGCCGCCGGGGGCACCTCCCAGCGGTAGCTGGGGGCGGCCGTGCCAGGGCGGCGAGCGGGGCAAACCTTGGCTGACGCGGCACTGGCCGTCACACCAGTTCCCCTCAGGCCGCCATAGCGGCTTCCCCGCCCCGGGGGCGGAGCGAGGAGCGGTCAGCCGTCCTCGCTCCCGCCCCCGGGGCAGCCCGCGTCCAGCAGCGGGTCGATACCCGCCCGGAGGAACCGCAGCAGGGTGTCGTCCGGCGTGGCAGCCAGCGCCGGTGAGCGGATGGCCAGGCGCAGCAGGGTGATGCCCATCAGCCACGCCGCCATCAACTCGGCCCGCAGCTCGGCGTCCTCGCCCTCCAGACGCCGCGCGAACCCTTGCGAGAACACCTCGGTGATCTCCTCGCGGAACCGCCCGACGGTCTCCTCCCGGCTGGAGGAGCGGAGCTTGGTCAGCAGCGGATGCGGGGCCTCTTCCTCGGTGGGCCCCGTGGAGACCACGTCGCAGATCCACGCCGACACCTCGTCCAGCGGCAGATGGCGCAGCGGCTCGAACATACCGGTGCTGGTCGACACGGCGTCGAACAGCGCCTCCTTTGAGCCGAAATAGCGGTAGACCAGGGCTGCGTCCACCCCCGCGTCCTTGGCGATGTCGCGCACGCTGCAGCCGTCGTAGCCGTATCTGGCGAACCGCAGCGCGGCGGCCCCCAGCAGGGCGCTGCGCGTGCCCGCCGCGTCGTATCTGCGGGCGCGGCGAGGGTGGTCGTCGCACCCTCCTGTGTCGCTTGCCCGGTTCACCTGTCGTACCTCCGCCTGGACCGTGCCGTACATGCTGCCGGTTCAGCCTCGCATGTCCAGAAGTCACCCACTGTTGTCATCACTTGTTGACCAAGCTGTGGGTCGGCGCGTTATTTTTGTCAACGCGTGGTGACTTTGGTCGCCGCCTCGCGCGGTCCCGGCCGGACGACGGTGTCCGGCCTGCTCGAATCCCGACCGGGCGGCCCTGCGCCGCCCTCGCCACGCACCCGCATCTGACCCCCAGCAGAAGTGGTGATCCCCTGTGCAGATACGACGCGTCGCGGTGGTGGGCACCGGCTATGTCGGACTGACCACCGGCGCCTGTCTGGCCACCCTCGGCCATCGAGTGGTGTGCGCGGACACCGACCACCAGAAGGTCGAACGGCTCCGGCGCGGACAGGTCGACATCCTCGAGCCCCGGCTGCCCGAACTCGTCCGGGAGGGACTGGACTCCGGGCGGCTCGCGTTCGTCCGCGACACCCGGGCCGCGGTCGCCGACGCCGACGTGGTGTTCCTGTGCCTGCCGACCCCGATGGGCGTCGGTGGCGCCGCCGACCTGGCCGCCGTCGAGGCCGTGGCGGACCAGATCCGCGACGCGCTGCCGCGCGGCAGCGTGGTGGTCAACAAGTCCACCGTGCCCGTGGGCACCGCCGAGCGCGTCGCCGCGCTGCTGGACCGCCCCGACGTGGCCGTGGTGTCCAACCCGGAGTTCCTCCGTGAGGGTTACGCGGTGCGCGACTTCCTCCACCCCGACCGCATCGTGGTCGGCGCCGCGGACCGGGACGCGGCGCGGCGGGTGGCGGATCTGTACGCCGGGCTGGACGCCCCACTGGTGCTCACCGACGCCGCGGGCGCCGAACTCGCCAAGTACGCGGCCAATTTCTTCCTGGCCATGAAGCTCTCCTTCGCCAACAACCTCGCCACGCTGTGCGAGCACTTCGGCGCCGACGTGGACGATGTGCTCACGGGCATCGGCCACGACCCCCGCATCGGCTCGGCCTTCCTCAAGCCGGGCCCCGGCTGGGGCGGCTCCTGCCTGCCCAAGGACACCCACGCCCTGCTGACGATCTGCCAGGACTCGGGCGTGGACTTCCCGCTGCTGGGCGCCACCATCGAGACCAACCTCGAACACCAGCGGCGGCTCGTCGAGCGCGTGGTGGCCGGATGCACCCCGGGCGACGGCTCGCTGCGCGGCGTACGGCTGGCCGTGCTGGGCCTGGCCTTCAAGGCGGGCACCTCCGATCTGCGCGACTCACCGGCCCTGGCCATCGCCCGGCTGCTCAAGGAGCGGGGCGCCGAACTCCACGCCTACGACCCCGCGCTCAGCGAGACCCGCCCCGACCTCAGCGATCTGCTCACCCTCGCGGACACCCCAGAGGAGGCCCTGCGGGGAGCGCGCGCCTGTCTCGTCCTCACCGAGTGGCCGGAGTTCCGAGCCCTCGACTGGGAGCGCGTGGCCGGACTGCTCGCGGCCCCGGTCGTCTACGACTTCCGCAACCTCCTGGACCCCGACCGGCTGCGCCGCGCCGGACTCAGCTGCGAGGGCATCGGCCGCACGCCCGCGATGGCGCGCTGACCGCCCCGCCCCCTCTCTCGCCGTATCTCCCGCCGTATCTCTCCCGTACGAGACCCTTCCCACAGAAAGGCCCCTGCGTTGCGGGTTATGTTCACCACGCTCGCCAGCCCCTCCCACGGCCGGGCGCAGCTTCCCCTGGCCCGGTCCCTCGCGGCGGCCGGCCATGAGGTGCTGGTGGTCACCACTCCGGCCCTCGTCCCCGTCTTCGAACGGGAGGAGGTGCGGGTGACGAGTGCCATCAACGACTTCAGCCCGTCCTCCCTCCTCGGCCCCGTCCTGGCCGAGGAGACCGAACGGGCCGGTCTGCCGGACATGGACGACGAGCAGCGGCAGGAGTTCATGCTGCGCGTCATGTGCAAGGTCGTGTCCGGCCCGATGGCCACGATGCTCCTGGACGCCGTGCTCCCCGTGGCACAGGACTTCCGCCCCGACCTCGTCCTGCGCGACGGCATGGACCTCAGCGCGTGTGTCGTCGCCGAAACGCTCGGCATACCCCAGCTGCCCACCCCCTCCGGGGCCGTCAACGGCTTCGACCCGGCCGAGTTGCTGCCGGGCCTCAACGCCCTGCGGAAGCGGCGGGGACTGCCCTCCCCCGAGGACCCGCTGTCGATCGTGCCGCACGGCCGCATCGACTACGTACCACCGTCCTTCTCCTTCGCCCATCATCTGCCGGCCACCTGGGCCTACCGGCAGACGGTGGACGTGGACCGCGGTGCCGTGCTGCCGCGCTGGGTCGTCGAACTGCCCACCGACCGGCCCCTGATGTTCGCCGCCATCGGCACCGCGATCCCCATGTTCCACGACGCCTCACGCGAGGCGGAAGCCGTGCCGCCCATGCCGATGCCGGACCCGGTGGACACGCTGCACGCCATGGTCCAGGGCGTGTCCCGGCTGGAGGAGTGCACCGTCATCCTCGCCACCGGGGGCATCCCCGTGGACACCGACGGGGTGCCGCCGCATGTGCACATCACCGAGCGGCTGCCCCAGCCCCTGCTGCTGGAATCCGTGGACCTCTTCCTCACCCACGGCGGCTTCAACAGCATCCGCGAATCACTGCGCACGGCGACACCGATGGCGGTGCTGCCCCAGTTCGGCGACCAGCCCGGCAACGCACAGCGGGTCGAGGAACTCGGCCTCGGCCGGCGTATCACCGATCCCACACCGGACGGCATCACCGCCGTCTGCCGTGCGGTACTGGCCGACGACGGCTGCCGCGCCCGGGCCCGCCGGGCGCGGCTGGAGATGCTGGCACTGCCGGAGATCGACAGCGCCGTCCCCGACCTGGAGAAGCTCGCCGGATAACAC
>NZ_JAAAYH010000169.1:0-17431 GCF_018035285.1 Streptomyces sp. MK37H
GGAACGGCCCCGGCACAACCCCGGCCCGGTACAACACCCGCGCACGCAAAGACGTAGGGCCCGGCTCACGATGAGCCGGGCCCTACGTTCTTCGAGCGGTAGCGGTGGGATTTGAACCCACGGAGGAGTTGCCCCCTCACGCGCTTTCGAGGCGCGCTCCTTCGGCCGCTCGGACACGCTACCGAGGGAGAGCCTAGCGGACGGGTGGCCGGGAACCGAAATCGGTTCCGGGACCGGCTCGTGCGGTGGGGCTCAGGGCTTGCGGAAGAAGGCGGTCAGGGGGGCCGCGCACGCCTCCGCCAGGACGCCCGCGATGACCTCGGGGCGGTGGTTGAGGCGGCGGTCGCGGACGACGTCCCAGAGGGAGCCGACCGCGCCGGCCTTCTCGTCCACGGCGCCGTAGACCAGCCGGTCCAGGCGGGACAGGACGATCGCGCCGGCGCACATCGTGCACGGCTCCAGGGTGACCACCAGGGTGCAGCCGGTCAGCCGCCAGCCGCCGAGGTGGTGGGCGGCGGCTCGGAGGGCGAGGACCTCGGCGTGGGCCGTGGGGTCGCCGTGGGCCTCGCGCTCGTTGCGGCCGCGGCCGAGCACCGAGCCGTCCGGGCCCAGCACGACGGCGCCGACCGGCACATCTCCCGTCTCGGGTGCCCGTACCGCCTCCTCCAGCGCCAGGCGCATCGGTTCGCGCCAGGGGTCGCGCAGGGGGTCGGGGTCGGGGCCGGGCAGGAGGCCGGTCAGCGGATCGGTCATGACATCAGTGTGCGGCGGTCAGCGCACCGCCTCCAGCCCCTCCATGCTGCACCCGAGCATCTCGGCGATCGATTCGAGGGCGTCCCCGTCGAGGGCCTTCAGCTCCTTTTCGTCCATGCCGAGGTCGGCCAGGATGTCGGCGTCGCCGAGCGGGCCGATCGGTACCGGGGCGTCGTCGGCGGCCTCGTCGTCCCGGTCCGGCTCGCCGTCCTCGGTGCCGTCCAGGTCGACCAGGCTGTCCAGATCGTCGTCGGGGTCCCGGCCGAGCAGCTCGTCGGTGAGCATCGAGCCGTACGAGGTGCGGGCGGCCGCTGCCGCGTCCGATACATAGATGTGCGGGTCGTCCTCGCCGTCCACGCGGACGACGCCGAACCACGCGTCTTCGTGCTCGATGAAGGCCAGTACCGTGTCGTCGTCCTTGGAGGCCAGACGGGCCAGTTCGATCAAGTCCGTCAGGGTTTCCACGTCATCGAGCTCTGTGTCGCTCGCTTCCCACCCTTCTGCGGTGCGCGCGAGCAATGCGGCGAAGTACACCGTGACTCTCCCACTGGTCATAGGCGTGCCGGGGCGGGCGGGACAGTGTCCCGCCCCAATCGGAATCGTGGCAGAAACCGTCGCTTCGCGAGAGGTCTTCCACGCTGCGTCGTGCACCAGTCCAAAGAGATGTGGCTCACGCGGACGGAATCGAAACGCGCGGAAACCGTCTCCGGCGGTTCGTCGGAAGCTCACCAGGCCTCACCAGGAGAACGTCCGCATGTGTATCGCCCGGCGCATCCGGGCCGCGCGGGCCTGCCGGGGACGCACCTGGTCCCGCACCGCCCGGGCCTCGTTCAGCGCGCGCAGGAAGCGGTCGCGACGGCGGCGGCGGTCCGCGGCGGTTTCCCTCGCGGTCGCGTCGGCCATGGTCACTCACTCCTCGGAGCCGAGGTATCGCCCGGTGGGAGCCCGAGCGCTGTTGCCCACTTTCCCCCGAATCAGCGGTTTGATGCCACTACGGCGGCAGACGGTCGAGCGCGGGGAGGCGCACGCAGGGCGTCACCGGCGGGAGCCGGGCTCCGGGGGCTCGGTTAGTGTCGTTGCCATGCGGATCCACGTCGTCGACCACCCGCTGGTGGCGCACAAACTCACCACGCTGCGCGACAAGCGCACCGACTCCCCCACCTTCCGGCGGCTCGCCGACGAGCTGGTGACCCTGCTCGCGTACGAGGCCACGCGCGATGTGCGCACCGAGCAGGTCGACATCGAGACCCCGGTGACGGCCACGACCGGGGTACGGCTGTCCCATCCGCGCCCCATGGTCGTGCCGATCCTGCGGGCCGGTCTCGGGATGCTCGACGGCATGGTGCGGCTGCTGCCCACCGCCGAGGTCGGCTTCCTGGGCATGATCCGTGACGAGGAGACGCTCCAGGCGTCCACCTACGCCACCCGGATGCCCGAGGACCTCTCCGGCCGTCAGGTCTACGTCCTGGACCCGATGCTCGCCACCGGCGGGACGCTGGTCGCGGCGATCAGGGAGCTGATATCGCGGGGCGCCGACGATGTGACCGCGCTGTGTCTGCTGGCGGCGCCCCAGGGCGTCGAGCTCATGGAGCGCGAGCTCGCCGGGGCGCCGGTGACGGTGGTCACCTCGTCCGTCGACGAGCGGCTCAACGAGCAGGGGTACATCGTGCCGGGGCTCGGCGACGCGGGCGACCGGATGTACGGCACCGCGGGCTGAGCCCCACCCGACTCATCAGCGGCAGGGCGATCCGGAGGGCGCGGGCGAGGGCTTGGCCAGGGCGGCCAGCGCCTTGTCCGCGTCCTTCTGCCCGACCAGGTCCTTGAAACCGTTGCCGATGATCAGGTCGATGTCCTTGCCGTCGCGCGCGTCGTTCTTGGTCTGGGCGCCGGGCAGCTGCGTGCCGAGCACATTGAAGGCCCCGTCGCCGGCGCCGGGGGCGCCGAGCAGTATCCCGGTGGCCTTGACCTTCTTGTCGTACCGGGTCGGGGCGTTGCCCACCTTCCCGATCTTGAAGCCGCGCTTCTCCAGCTCCTTGGCGGTGTCCTTGGCGAGGCCGGAGCGCGTGGTCGCGTTGTAGACGTTGACGGTGATCTGGGAGGGCTTCGGCAGCTTCCCGCCCGTACGGCCGTGCTGACCGCCCTGGCCGCTCTGGCCGCTGTCGGCCCGGCCGGACTTGGCGTTCTCGTCGGGGCGCTTGTCGCCGCGCTCGCAGTCCCCGGTGCCGTGCGCCGCGCGGACCTTCTGGCCGCCGCTGTCGCCGGAGAAGACATCGATGAGCTGAAGTGTTCCCCACCCGACCAGGCCGAGCGCCAGAACCGAGCCGAAGGCGGTGAACATCAGCCGCCGGCGGTTCCGGGGCCGGCTCATCCGCGGATAGCGATCGCCCGTAATGCGGTACTTTCCGCCCATGCCGGGAGGGGTCAGCATGCTCATGTGCGCAGCGTAGTGCGGCCAGGTGGCGATGCCTACTAAATGATCAATGGTTGGTGCTCAGACCTACCCGAAAGGGCCAACACGGATCGGAAGTCGATCAACGGCGATCGGTCACCGGGGGCGTGGGCGCGGTCAGCCCTCGAGCTCCAGGACGCGCGCGTGCAGCACCTGACGCTGCTGGAGCGCGGCGCGCACCGCCCGGTGCAGCCCGTCCTCCAGATAGAGGTCGCCCTGCCATTTCACGACATGGGCGAAGAGGTCCCCATAGAACGTGGAGTCCTCGGCGAGCAGCGTCTCCAGGTCGAGCTGCTGCTTCGTCGTGACCAACTGGTCAAGACGTACCGGGCGTGGGGCGACATCCGCCCACTGGCGGGTGCTTTCCCGGCCGTGGTCGGGATAGGGCCGACCGTTTCCGATGCGCTTGAAGATCACACGGAAAGCCTACCGGGCAAGCCCCTCCCGGCGCAGCCAAGGCGCCCGAGTGCCGGGCCGGAGCCGGGCTCCGCCGAACTCGGAAAATTGGAAAAAATGCCCAAAAGGGGCTAGGCGCTCACGGGGGCCCGGAGTAACGTAAATAACAGCCTGCGGGGCGAGCGAGGGAGCTTGACCGGAGAGGCGCTCAGGACAGAGGACGTAAGTCCCCCGAGAGCGTTTCCTAGATGGCCGGGCTGAGAGGCTCGAAGGTCGGGGAGACCTGAGAGCGACCTCCAACACCTGATACGGACAATGCCGCCGAAGGGAGCCCACCTCGCAGGTTTTGTCCTGCCCGCGCACCATGGCCTCATGGCTGTTCCCCAGCGCCCGCCGGGCCCGCACGGTGCGCCGGACCCGCGCCGCTGTCTGGTCACCGGCGCCACCGGCTACATCGGCGGCAGGCTGGTCCCCGAGCTGCTGGCCGCGGGGCATCGGGTGCGGTGTGTGGCCCGCTCCCCCGAGAAGCTGCGCGACCAGCCCTGGGCGGGACGGGTGGAGACCGTACGCGGCGATGTGACCGACGAGGAGTCCCTGCGCGCCGCCATGGAGGGCGTGGACGTCGCGTACTACCTGGTCCACGCGCTGGGCACCGGATCCGGCTTCGAGGAGACCGACCGCCGCGCCGCCCGGATCTTCGGCGAGCGGGCCCGGGCCGCCGGGGTGCGCCGGATCGTCTATCTCGGCGGGCTGACCCCGGAGGGCGTCCCCGAGCGCGCCCTCTCGCCCCATCTGCGCTCCCGGGCCGAGGTGGGCCGGGTGCTGCTGGACTCCGGGGTGCCGACGGCCGTGCTGCGGGCCGGGGTGATCATCGGCTCGGGTTCGGCCTCGTTCGAGATGCTGCGCTACCTCACCGAGCGGCTGCCGGCGATGGTGACGCCCCGCTGGGTGCGCACCCGCACCCAGCCCATCGCCGTCCGCGATGTGCTGCGGCTGCTGGTGGGCTGCGCCACGCTGCCGGAGGAGGTGCACCGGGCCTTTGACATCGGCGGCCCCGACGTCCTCACCTACCGCGCCATGATGCGGCGGTACGCGCGGGTGAACGGGTTGCGGCGGCGGCTGATCGTGCCCGTGCCGGTGCTCACCCCCGGGCTGTCCAGTCTGTGGGTCGGCCTGGTCACCCCCGTACCCGGCGCCATCGCCCGCCCGCTGGTGGAGTCGCTGCGCCATGAAGTGGTCTGCGCCGAACGGGACATCACCCGCTATGTGCCGGACCCGCCGGGCGGGCCGCTCGGCGTGGACCGGGCGCTGGAGCTGGCCCTGCGGCGGATCCGCGACGCGGAGGTGGCCACCCGCTGGTCCTCCGCCGCCACCCCCGGCGCGCCCAGCGATCCGCTGCCCACCGACCCCGACTGGTCGGGCGGCAGCCTCTACCAGGACCGCCGCGAGCGCGCGGTGGACGCCTCGCCGGGGGACGTCTGGCGGGTGGTGGAGGGGATCGGCGGTGCGAACGGGTGGTACTCGCTGCCGCTCGCCTGGGCGCTGCGCGGCTGGATCGACACCCTGGTGGGCGGCGTCGGGCTGCGCCGGGGCCGCCGGGACGCGGCGCGGCTCAGGGTGGGGGACAGCCTCGACTTCTGGCGGGTGGAGGAGGTCCTGCCGCCCCGGCTGCTGCGGCTGCGCGCCGAGATGCGGCTGCCGGGCCTGGCCTGGCTGGAGATGGTGGTCGACCGGGACGCGCGGGGCGGGACGGTGTACCGGCAGCGGGCGCTGTTCCATCCGCGCGGCCTCGCCGGACATCTGTACTGGTGGTCGGTCGCGCCGTTCCACGCGCTCGTCTTCGGCGGTATGGCCCGGAACATCGCCGCCCGGGCCGAGAGGGGCGAGGCCGGGACGGGCAGGGGCGGGAAGGACGCGGCCGGGACGAGAGCGTCCGCGTTCCGCGCCCGGTGAGCCCCCCTGCCGGCTCCGCCGGTCCGGGGCTGCTGAACCCCGCCGTCACCGGGACCCGTTCGGGGATCGGTTCGGGGACCCGTTCGCGGATCGGTTCGCGGACCGGTTCGGCCGCAGCCCCTCGAAGGCGAGCGGCAGATGCCGTGGCCCGCGCAGCACCGCGTTGCGCCGGTAGGTCGGCGGATCCTCCAGCAGCCGGGGCTCGTCCAGCCGGCGGGCCAGCTCGGTCAGCGCGATCTGCGCCTCCAGCCGGGCCAGCGGGGCGCCGAAGCAGCTGTGGATGCCGCTGCCGAAGCCGAGGTGCTGGTTGTCCCTGCGCTGCGGATCGAACCGGTCGGGGTCGGGGAAGCGCTGCGGATCGCGGTTGCCCGAGGCCAGCAGCAGCCACACGGACGCCCCCTGGGGAATGGTCACGCCCGCGATGTCGATCTCCGAGAGCGGGGTGCGCCGGGGAAGCATCTGCACCGGCGGATCGAACCGCAGCACCTCCTCCACCAGCGGGACGACCAGATGGGGATCCTTGCGCAGCCGGGCGAGCACATCGGGGTTGCGCAGCAGGGTCAGCATCCCGTTGGTGATCAGGTTGACGGTGGTCTCATGCCCCGCCACCAGCAGCAGCGCCGCGGTGCTCAGCAGCTCCACCCGGCTCATCCGCCCCTCCGGGCCCGCCCCGCTGACCAGGGCCGAGAGCATGTCGTCGCCGGGTGCGCGGCGGCGCTCCTCGATCAGCTCGGACAGATACGTCGCCAGTTCCGTACGGGCCTGCCGGGTGATCCGCCGCCGCTCGGCGGCGTCCGGGTCCGGGTCCGGGTCCGGGTCGGGGTCCAGACTGGCGGCGAGGGTGTCGGCCCAGGCGTGGAAGCGCGGCTCGTCCTCCCGTGGCACCCCGAGCAGCCGGCAGATCACGGTCACCGGGAAGGGGTAGGAGAAGTGGTCGACGAGATCGATCCGGTCCCGCCCCTCGAAGCCGTCGATCAACTCGCCGACGATACGGGTGAGTTCACCGCGCATCTCGTGGAGCCGGCGCGGGGTGTGCGGCGGGCCGAAGGGCGCCGTCGCGAGCCGGCGCAGCCGGTCGTGCTCGGGCGGGTCCAGCTTCAGGAAGCTGGGCGGCAGCCCCGGGTCGTCCTCCTCGGGCAGCTCCGAGGCGGCCTGGGGGTCCAGGTTGCGCGCGTCGGAGCTGAGCCGGGGGTCGTGCAGCAGACCGTGGATCTCCCAGTAGGTGGAGACGATGTACGGCCCCTCCTCGTCGTGCACCACGGGCGTCTTGCGCAGCTCGGCGTAGATCGGGTACGGATCGGCTCGATGGGCGTAGTCGGTGATCTGCCGTACGAGCGAGCCTTGCGTCTGCGTCATGGCTGAGTGCGTTCCTTCGTCGGGGTCGTCCCCCTGCTCAGCATCGATGAGGCGGCCGGGGCCCGCGCGCACAGCCAGGCCAAAGGGGCGAACGGCGACCGTGGCCCGCTCGCTACGATGGAGCGCCGCGCGCCGGGCGCGTTGCGGTGGGGAAGGAGACGGTGTGATGGACCACGACCGGACCGGCGGGCCCGGCTGGCCCCGCCGCCCCCGTCGGCGTGGCCAGGGCGAACTGGAGGCGCAGGTGCTCGCGGCGCTGAGCCGGGCGCCGGGGCCGGTGACCGCCGCATGGGTGCAGGAGCGGATCGAGGGCGAGCTCGCCTACACCACGGTCATGACCATCCTGTCCCGGCTGCACGCCAAACAGGCCGTGACGCGTGAGCGCGCGGGCCGGTCCTTCGTCTGGCGGGCGGCGTCGGACGAGGCGGGGCTCGCGGCGCTGCGGATGCGCCGGGTGCTGGACGGCCAGGACGACCGCGAGGCGGTCCTGGCCAGCTTTGTGACCGGGCTGACCCAGGACGACGAGCGGCTGCTGCGCGACCTGCTGAGCGACGCGGAGGAGCCGGAGGACTGACCGATGGGCGTCTTCGTCTTCCTCCCGCTGGTTCTGCCCCTGACGGCGCTGCCGATCGCCCGGCTCGCCGAGCAACATCTCCATCCGCGCACCGCCACCCGGCTGCTGACGCTCGTCGGCACCGTCCTCGCGGTGTGCTCCACGCTGTGCCTGGGGCTGCTGATGGTCGTCGGCACGGCGCAGCTGCCCGGCAACCCGCTGCCGGACAGCTGGTCGGACCCCGAGGTACGGGCGGCGGTGCCCTTTGACGTGGTGGCCGGGAAGGCGGCGATCGGCGCGCTGGCGGCGGTGGCCGTGTCCTGCACGGCCACCTGTCTGCGTCATGGCCGGGTGCGGCGGGACGCCCGGCTCGCGCTCGCCGGGCTGCCGGAGTCGCCGGTCGCGGTGCTGCCCGACGACAAGGCGTACGCGTACGCGCTGCCCGGAACCTCCGGGCGAACGGGGAAGCCGGGCCGGATCGTCGTCTCCACCGGGATGCTGGACAGCCTCAGCACCCGTGAGCGGCGGGCCCTGATCGCGCATGAGCGCGCCCATCTGACCGCGCACCACCACCGCTATCTGCTGGCCGCACAGCTCGCCGCGCGGGCCAACCCGCTGCTGCGGTCGCTGCGGGCCGCGGTGGACTACTGCGCCGAGCGCTGGGCGGACGAGGAGGCGGCCCGGGAGGTCGGCGACCGCCGGGTCACGGCGCGGGCGGTCGGCAAGGCCGCCCTGGTCTCCCGGGGCACGCCGGGGCCGGCGCTCGCCGGGTTCGCGGCGCCGGGGCCGGTGCCGCGCAGGGTCGCGGCTCTGCTGGAGCCCGTGGAGCCGTCCCGGCACTGGCCGCCGACGTGGACGGCGGCGGGGCTGGCCCTGTGGATCGCGGCGGTGGGCACCGCCGCGTCCGCGCTGTCCTCGGCGAACGCGGCGGTTGCCCTGGTCCTCGTCCTGCACGCCGCGACCCCGCTGTAGCCCCAGGTCGCGCCCTTACGGCTTGCGGGGCGGTCTTACGGTTGCGGCTTATGGCTTGCGGGGCGGTCTTACGGCTTTTACGCCTCGCCTTACAGGTCGAACTCGGCCGGCGGGAGCTCCAGCGTGTAGCACGCCTCGCGGACCATGGCCTGCTCGGTCTTGTCGAAGTTGCCGTCCGCGCCACCGATGACGATGCCGATCTGGATCACGGCGCGCGCCTCGGCGGGCTTCTTCTTGGCCTTGGCGACCTCCTGCATCACGCTCACCTTGCCGAAGTCGAAGTCCGTGGTGAGCTTGTTGACGTAGTCGTTGAAGCGGCGCTGCAGATCATCGGCCGGGAAGTTCTGCAGCACCTCATTGGTGGCGATCAGCTGGGCGACGCGCTGCCGCTCGGACGGGTCGACCGAGCCGTCCGCCGCCGCCACCAGGGCACACATCGCCATGCTCGCGTCGCGGAAGGCGCCGCTCTTCAAGTCGTTCTTCTTCGAGACGAGCTGAGTCTGCATCGTCTGGGCGGACTCCCTGATGCGGTCCCACAGGGCCATGGCCACTCACACTCCATAGGGTCGTTAGGATCTACAGTTGTGTAGAAGCTAGCAGGCGGGGTCGGTCAAGGCCGGGCGGATCGGCCCCTCTTCATCACTCTGTGAACTGATCGGAGAGGTAAAGAAGTTCCCAAGTTGAGGAGGTGACGGATGCGCTGGGCTGGACGTAAACCCTTGTACGCGAGAGCTGAGCCTTTTGGGGCGCGGGCTCGAGAGCGCCACTATGGTGCGTGGAATGTTCCACTCCGCAACCCCCCGCCGAAACTTGGAAAGAGGCCGGACTTTCCCCGCAGGTTCCCCGGGAGGGCGTATGTGATGAACGTCTCGTCCTTACCGCCGACACTGCCCGCGCGGCGCGCACCGGCGTCCCCGCCCCATGAGGCGGCACCGGCTCCGTCCCCCGCGCCGAAACAACGTGACGCATTCTTCGACAACGCCAAATACCTGGCGATCGTGCTGGTCGCGATGGGGCATGCGTGGGAGCCCTTACGAAGCGGCAGCAGAGCGGCATCCGCGCTCTATATGACCGTCTACACGTTCCATATGCCGGCGTTCATTCTCATCTCCGGGTACTTCTCGCGGAATTTCGATCTCCGGCCGGACCGGCTCAAGCGTCTGATCACGGGTGTCGCCGTTCCGTACGTCCTCTTCGAGGTCGCGTACACCTTCTTCAAACGGTGGGCGGACGACGATCCGTCCTATCCGATCACTCTGCTCGACCCCTGGTATCTGACCTGGTTTCTGATCGCGCTCTTCGTCTGGCGGCTGACCACACCGCTGTGGCGGATCGCGCGGTGGCCGGTGGCGCTGGCCCTCACCATCGCCGCGCTCGCCGCCTGTTCACCGAATATCGGTGACGACCTCGATCTGCAGCGGGTGCTGCAGTTCCTGCCCTTCTTCGTGCTGGGGCTGCACATGCGGCCGGAGCACTTCCGGCTGATGCGGCGGCGCGAGGTCAGATGGCTGTCGGCGCCGGTGGTCGCCGCCGCGGTGGTCTTCGCCTACTGGGCCGTGCCGCGGATGAACCCGGCGTGGTTCTACCGCCGGGACAGCGCGCAGGAACTCGGTGCGCCGTGGTGGGTCGGGACCGTGATGACGTTCGCCCTCTTCGGCTGCTCCATGGTGCTCACCGTGTGCTTCCTCGCCTGGGTGCCCCGGCGCCGGATGTGGTTCACGGTGCTCGGCGCCGGGACGCTGTACGGCTATCTGCTGCACGGCTTCCTCGCCAAGGGCTCCCGCTTCTGGGACTGGTACGACCACCCGTGGCCGCACCGGCCCCTGGGGGAGATCGCGGTGACGGCGGTGGCGGCGGCCGTGGTGACGGCCTTGTGCACGCCGCCCATCCAGCGGGCGTTCCGCTTTGCGATGGAGCCGCGGATGGAGTGGGCCTTCCGGAGACGCGACGGATGATCGGCGCACTCGGCCGGCGTCCCTTACCAGGGGGCGGTACGCGGCAAGGGGCGCCGGTCGCGGTGCGCAAGGTGCCGGTCGCGGAGCCTACTTGTGTGACTAATCGGGCTTTCGGATAGGCCGGTTGCGGCATGGGTAGCCCGTAGCCGACCCCAGTCCGTAGCCGGACGACGACTACGGCCACCGTCGCACGGAGAGGTGCCGGCCCAGCAGTGACACAGCCCTTTCAACTCCCCGACTTCTACATGCCGTATCCGGCGCGGCTGAACCCCCATGTCCAGGCGGCACGGGAGCACTCCACCCGGTGGGCCCGCGAGATGGGAATGCTCGAGGGCTCGGGGATCTGGGAGCAGGAGGATCTCGACGCCCACGACTACGCCCTGCTGTGCGCGTACACCCACCCCGACTGCTCCGACGCGGAGCTCTCGCTGGTCACGGACTGGTATGTGTGGGTGTTCTTCTTCGACGACCACTTCCTGGAGACGTTCAAGCGCTCCCAGGACCGTGAGGCCGGTAAGGCGTATCTCGACCGGCTGCCCGCCTTCATGCCGATGGACCCGGCCGCCGGGACCCCCGAGCCCACCAACCCGGTCGAGGCGGGGCTCGCGGATCTGTGGGCGCGGACGGTGCCCTCGATGTCGGGGGACTGGCGGGCGCGGTTCCGGGAGAGCACCGAGAACCTGCTCAACGAATCGCTCTGGGAGCTCTCGAACATCAACATCGACCGGGTCCCCAATCCGGTCGAGTACATCGAGATGCGCCGTAAGGTCGGCGGCGCGCCCTGGTCGGCCGGGCTGGTGGAGCACGCCGTGGGGGCCGAGGTGCCGGCGGTGATCGCCGGGGCGCGGCCGATGCGGGTGTTGCGGGACGCCTTCGCGGACGCGGTGCACCTGCGCAACGACCTGTTCTCGTACCAGCGGGAGATCGAGGACGAGGGCGAGCTCAGCAATGGCGTCCTGGTTCTGGAGACGTTCCTGCGCTGCACCACCCAGGAGGCGGCCGACTCCGTCAATGAGCTGCTCACCTCACGGCTGCAGCAGTTCGAGGACACCGCCCTCACCGAGCTCGGCCCGCTCTTCGCCGAGCACGGTCTGGACCCGGCGGCCTGCGCGGGGGTCCTCGCCTACGTCAAGGGGCTCCAGGACTGGCAGTCCGGCGGCCATGAGTGGCATATGCGCTCCAGCCGGTACATGAACGGCGCGCACGGCCCGGACGGTGTGAACGGTGTGGACGGCGCGGACAAGGCCCCGGCGTGGTCGCCCTTCGCGCTCAGCGGCCTCGGCACCTCCGCGGCCAGCCTGCCGATGACCACGGGCCGGGCGGAGGCGGCCCGGACCCGCAGGTTCAGCCATGTCCCGTTCCAGAGGACCGGGCCCTCCCTGCTGCCGGACTTCTTCATGCCGTTCACCCTCCGGCTCAATCGGCATCTGCCCACCGCCCGCGACCACCTGGTCGACTGGGCACATCGGATGGGCATCCTCGGACCGCAGCCCGGCATCCCCGGTTCGCACGTCTGGGACGAGCGGCGGATGCTCGCCGCCGACCTTCCGCTGTGCGCGGCCGGCATCCACCCGGACGGCTCCCTGGACGAGCTCGATCTGGCGTCGGGCTGGCTGGCCTGGGGCACCTACGCGGACGACTACTACCCGGCCGTCTTCGGCCGCACCCACGACCTGGCCGGGGCCCGGGCCTGCAACGCCCGGCTCGGGGCGTTCATGCCGCTCGACGCGGGCCCCACCCCGGCCCCGGCGAACGCGCTGGAGCGGTCGCTGGCCGACCTGTGGAGCCGTACGGCGGGCCCGATGGACGACTCGGCGCGCCGTGACTTCCGTAAGGCCGTCGAGAACATGACCGCCAGCTGGCTGTGGGAGCTGGCCAACCACACGAAGAACCGGATCCCCGACCCGGTCGACTACATCGAGATGCGCAGGCACACCTTCGGCTCCGACCTCACCATGAGCCTGTGCCGGCTGGCGCGCGGGCGGCGGGTGCCGCCCGAGATGTACCGCAGCGGCCCGGTCCGGTCGCTGGAGAACGCCGCCATGGACTACGCGACGCTGCTGAACGACGTCTTCTCGTACCAGAAGGAGATCGAGTTCGAGGGCGAGGTCCACAACGGCGTCCTCGTCGTCCAGAACTTCTTCGACTGCGACTATCCGACCGGGGTCGCCGTCGTGAACGATCTGATGACGTCCCGGATGCGGCAGTTCCAGCATGTCGCGGAGCATGAGTTCCCGGTGCTGTACGACGACTTCGGGCTGGGGCCGGAAGCCCGTAGGGCGATGGACGGCTATGTGGAGGAGCTGCGCGACTGGATGTCCGGCATCCTGAACTGGCACCGGGAGGTCCCGCGCTACCGGGAGGAAGAGCTGCTCCGCGCCCACCGGCGGCCGGTGGGGACCGGGGCCGGGACCGTGACGGGCGCCGGGACCGGAGCCGGGGCGCGGCCGGTGGCCCCGTGGCACGGGCCCACCGGGCTCGGCACCTCGGCCGCGCGGATTCCGGTGCCCGGCGGAGCCGCCGGATCGCATCCGTAAGGACCTCCGTAAGGGCCCCCGGAAGGACCGGTGAGGACCGTAAGGAGCTCGGGAACGAGACCTCGGGCCGGCCGCCCCGCCTTTGTCCGCCGGGACAAGGCGGGGCGGCCGCTTGTTGGCCGTCCGGCACGATGCCCGGCGCCCGGGGTGGCCTGTTGAATGCCGCGCAGTCCCCTCGCGCCCTGGAGGTACCGTGTCGGCCGCAGCTGAAGATCCCGGCAGCCCGGGCCCCGGCCCGGACCCCGGCGACGCCCCCGCGGGCGGGCTGATGGCCACCCCGCACCACTGGCCGCCGCTGATGGCGGCGGGCGGACCGAGGGCCATCCGCACCAACAACGTCTTCATGCCGCTCTACCAGATCGCGCTGATGGTCCCGATCACCATCGGGTTCACCGGGATGCTGGTGGCCCGGCCGGGCGGGGACGGGGCCGGGGACCCGGACGGGATTCTGCTGACGCTCGCCCAGGGCGCCCTGCCGGGCTGGGCCACCGGGCTGGTCGTGGTGGCCGCGGCGGCGTCCGCGATGGTGCCGGCCGGGGCGATGCGCGTCGGCATCTCGACCCTGGTGGCACGGAATCTGCTGCCCGTCCGCCGGGAGGCGGCCCGGATGGCGGTCAACCACAGCGTGGTCGTCCTGGCCATCGGGCTCGCGCTCACCCTCGGCATTCTGCGGCCGGGGCTGCTGGCCGACCTTCAGCTGCTCACGGTGAGCGGCTTCATCCAGATCGTGCTGGGGCTGCTGGCGGCGATCGGCCGCCGGCGGCTGCTGACCGCCCCGGGGGCGCTGGCGGGCCTGGTGACCGGTGAGGCGGTGGTGACCTGGCTGACCCTGGCCGAGGCGGAGACCCACCATGTGAACGCGGGCCTGGTCGCGCTGGCGGTCAATGTGCTGGTGGCGGCCGCCGTGACGGCGCTCTTCCGCCGCCGGGCCGCTTACCCAACCATGGATTCCGCCCTTGGGGCCCATGAGGACTGTGAGCCCCGTAAGGACAGCGAGCCCCGTGAGGACCCTGGTCGGAAGACCCGGACGGGCGCAGCGATGATCACCGAGGAAGGCGAGTGACCGTGACGACGACGGATGACGATCTCTGCTTCAGGACCGCACTGGACCTCAGCGCGCTGCTGCGCTCCCGCGAGCTGTCCGCGCGCGAGCTGCTCGAGGCCCATCTGGCCCGTATCGAACGGGTCAACCCGGCCGTCAACGCGATCGTCACCCTCGTCGCGGACCGCGCCCGCGAGGCCGCCCGGCAGGCCGATGAGCGGATCGCGGCGGGAGAGGAGCTCGGGCCGCTGCACGGGCTGCCCATCGCCCACAAGGACCTCCACAACACCGCGGGCATCCGCACCAGCCATGGCTCGCCGCTCGCCGACGGCGTGCCCGAAGAGGACGATCTGCTGATCGAGCGGATACGGGCCGCCGGGGCGATCACCCTCGGCAAGACCAACGTGCCCGAGTTCGGGGCCGGTTCGCACACCTTCAACCCCATATTCGGCGCCACCCACAACCCGTACGACCTGGGCCGCAGCGCGGGCGGCAGCAGCGGGGGCGCGGCGGCCGCGCTGGCCTCCGGCATGGTCCCGATCGCGGACGGCAGCGACACCGGCGGCTCGCTGCGCAACCCGGCCTCGTTCTGCAATGTCGTCGGTCTGCGCCCATCGCCCGGGCGCGTCCCCAACTGGCCCTCCCTGACCGCCTGGGGCACCCTCAGCGTCAAGGGGCCGATGGCCCGTACCGTGGCCGACACCGCCCTGCTGCTGTCCGCCATCGCCGGGCCCGACGCGCGGTCGCCGATCGCCCTGGAGGAGCCCGGCGCCCGCTTCGCCCGCCCCCTGGACCGCGATCTGACGGGGTTGCGGGTGGCCTGGTCACCGGATCTCGGGGGGCTGGTGCCGGTCGAACCCGAGGTGGCCGCGGTGGTCGAGTCGGCGGCGGAGGTCTTCACCGGCCTCGGCTGCGTCGTGGAGCGGGCCTGCCCGGACCTGACCGAGGCCGAGGAGGTCTTCCGTACGCTGCGCGCCTCGGCCTTCGAGGTTGCCTTCGGCCCGCTCATGGACCGCCACCCCGACGGGCTGAAGCGGGCGATCCGGGAGAACGCCGAGGAGGGGCGCAAGCTCACCGGGCCGGACGTCGGCCGCGCGGAGGTGCTGCACACCCTGCTCTACCACCGCGTACGGGAGTTCTTCGGCCGCTATGACGTGCTGCTGCTGCCGGTGAGCCAGGTGGTTCCGTTCGACGTCGGCATCGAGTACCCGACCGAGATCGCCGGGGTGGCCATGGACGACTATCTGGACTGGATGCGCTCGGCGTATCTGGTCAGCTCGACCGGCAGTCCCGCGCTGTCCGTACCGGCCGGGTTCACGCCCGGCGGGCTTCCCGTCGGGGTGCAGATCGTCGGGCCGCACCGGGCGGACTTCGCGGTCCTCCAGGTCGGCCACGCCTTCGAGCAGGCCACCGGGCACTGGCGGCGGCGCCCGGCGGGGATCGGGTAACCAGGCGGGATCGGGTAACCGAGGGCGGGATCGGGTAACCGGGCGGGCGCGGGCGGCGGCGGGTGAGAAAACACACCCGTTACCGCCCGCACACCCCTGGATAATCCATTTCTTCGAGCATCAGAGTGAACGGGTCCGGGCCGTGCCCCGGCGACCACCGGCGCTGATGAGCGGAGGAGCCATGTACGACGACTCCTCGTACGACGATGCCTCGGGCGGTCTGCTTTCGCTGGCCACCAGGGCCGCCGGGCTGGCCGGTGGCCCGGTCACCATCGAGGACGACGCGTCCGAGCTGATCACCTACTCCCCCGGCCAGGAGAACTCGGACGACGCGCGCATCGCCACGATCCTCAGCCGCCGGGTGCCCGACCGGTACCGCACCCTGCTGCGCACCGAGCATCTGGACGAGCGGCTGGCGGGTTCCTCCGGCCCGTTCTACGCGGATCTGCGCGGGGCGGGGATCCTGCCGCGCGCGATCATGCCGATCCGGGCCGGTGATACGGCCATCGGCTCCATCTGGGCGATTGTGCCCTCCTCGCCGTCCCCGGAGCAGCGGGCCGCCCTGGAGGAGTCGGCCGCGTTGCTCGCGCCGCTGCTCGCCCGGCAGGCCGAGCGGCGGTTGGCCGCGGACGCGCGGCGGACCGCCGCCGTACGGGCGCTGCTCCGCGGCGGGGACGAGGCCGTCGAGACGGCCCGTGAGCTCCCGCTGGGGCCGGGACCGCTGGCCGTGGTCGCCGTACGCCCGCTGCCGTCGGCGCCCGCGCCCGCCCCCGGCCCGTACGACGGCCTGTGTGACGGTCCGTATGGCAACCCGTATGGCACCCCGTACGACGGCACGTGCGCGGGCCCGGGCGGTCCGCCCGGCGATCCGCTGCGCCGGGCCCTCGCCGACCTGGACCGCAGGCTCTCCGCGTTCCAGCCCGGCGGGCTCGGCGCGGAGGTCGACGGTGTGGGCTATGCCGTGGTGCCGGTCGGCGACGAACAACGGCTGCTGCGGGCGGTGGGGGAGCTGCCGGGAATGGCGGCCGGTGTCGGCCGCACCGTCCCGGGGCCCGGTCGGCTCGGCCGCTCACGCGCCGACGCAGAACTGGTGGTCCGGCTGCTCGCCCGGCTCGGCGCGACGCGGGAACGCACCGCCCATATCCGCGACGTCCAGCTGGACGCCCTGCTCATGCGGACCGTGGACCTGGCCGTCGAGGCGGGTCACGATCCGCTGGGCGCGCTCGCGGAGCTGGAGGAGTACGACCGCAGGCGCGGCACCGCGCTGCTGGACAGCGTGGACCGCTATCTGGCCGCCGGAGAGGACGCCCGGCTGGCCGACCGTCAGCTGCATGTCCACCCCAACACCCTGCGCTACCGGCTGCGGCGGGCGCAGGAGATCACCGGGCTCGATCTGAGCGACCCCGCCGCTGCGTTCGACATCCGGCTGAGGCTGCGGCTGCGCGCCCTGCGCCTGCCGTAGGCGCGGCGCGGACCGGCGGACCGCGACCAGCGGATCGTCGCGGGACCCGCGACGTCTGGCGCGGCCCCGGCCACCGTTGGTGGATGCCCCCGGAACCAGCCGCCGCGGGCCCGCGGCGTCGGCCGCTGAGGTCACAGGCGCGAAGGTCCACCGGCCAGGGCCCAGGCCATGACCGGTCGGGCCGCTCCACGGCAGGCCGTCAGTGCCCGGCGCCCGGCAGGCCGTCAGTCCCCGGCGACAAGACTCCGTTTGTCCCGGGCGACAAGGCCCGCCCGTGCGCTCTCGGCCTCCGGGCCAGTGCGGTGCCCGGCCCCCTCCCCCGATGATGGCGTTTCACTCATGGGAAGGAGCGCATCCGTGCCCACTGCCATCGGTCCGTCCCGCCCACCGCGCAGCGCCGTCGTCATCGGCGCGGGCATGGTCGGCCTCGCCACCGCCTGGTCGCTGCGGAACCACGGCGTCGAGGTCACCGTCGTGGAACGGCGCCACCCCGCGGCCGGGGCGTCCTGGGGGAACGCCGGCTGGCTGTCCCCGGCCCTGACGCTGCCGCTGCCC